>JBMZDF010000133.1:0-12889 GCA_049614105.1 Promineifilaceae bacterium (SeqCode) | reverse complement strand
ACTTAGAATTCCCCCCTTTCCCCACCAACAATCTCAAGATAAACACTTATTTCAGTGAGATACGCAGGCTAGTTCGGGCGTTCCCTAAGTGGTCGGTCAGCTCAAATAGCATCACGCTGGGGTTCTTTTCGTTTACCAAATCGCTGCTGTATAACGACCTGCTTGCCATTGACAACGCTCAGCTAACAAACTCGCTGCTGGCAGATTTGCTCGATCCAAATGGTTTTTATGACCCCTTCTCAACAGCGGACTCAGGGGTGGCGCTTGACTCACAACTGAAAATCATCGACAACCACCTTGTCATGGATGCCGATAGTTCGCAAATGCGGGTGCTGCTCGACGTGCGAGCAGGCAGAGACCTTGTTGTGCAAGGCCCACCGGGCACAGGCAAATCACAAACGATCACCAACCTTATTGCGGACGCCATCGGCTGCAACAAAACGGTGCTGTTTGTTTCCGAGAAAATGGCGGCGCTTGATGTCGTCAAACAACGCCTCGACAACGTAGGGATTGGGGATGCTGCACTGGTGCTGCATAGTCACCGAACCACCCGTCACAATTTTGGCAAGGAAATTCGGCGCACGTTGCGTCTGGGCGCGGTGGCTGAGCTGGCAGATGAGTCTGTGCCGCTACAGTTCCCACACATTCATGAGTTGGAGGGCGCACAAAAAAGGTTGATCAACTATATTGAATCGATCAATCGGCCGATAGCCAACTACGAAACGATCTACGAACTGCACGGACGACAGTTTGTTCTGGCGGACAGACTCGCCCACCTTGAACCATCCCAACGCGATCCCAACATTTGGCGCAGCATCGCAGGTACACTGTTACGCGACCACCTTCCCACGATTCGCAAACTGGAGCGTGTGCGGCAACAAACAGGGCAGTTAACCCATCATCCGTTTGGAGCCACCACACATACCAACGTGACACCCAGCTTAATTCGCTACATCACAATCAACAGCAAACGCGCCATCACGCAGTTGCAAACGTTGCAAAACGCTGCGAACCGATTGACCCAATTGTTGCTTTCCCCTGCGCTTAACAGCTTAGACGGCGTTGCATCTCTGTTGACACTGGCGGGACAGGCAACTTATCCACCAGACATGCACGACATCAATATTCACAGTCCCGAATGGGCGACGATTGATGCGGAAGCGTTGACAAACGCCCTTGAAGCGCAGGTAAAGGTTGATCAATACAAACAACAATATGACGCGATCCTGCTGCCCGAAGCGTGGGAAATGCCTGCTCTATCGATTCGGCAGGGATTAATGAGCGGAAAAGGGTTGATGAGGCGGTTTTCGGCCGATTTTCGCCGCGCCCGCACCCAGCTTGCAGGATTATGCCATCATGGATTGCCCAACGGGCAGGACGCACAGCTACAGCTAGTTGACACCGTGCTAGCGGTTCAGCGATTGAACCAGCAAATCGATCCGTATCGGGAACAGTTCCAACGCTTGTTTGGCGAGCGCCTACACGAACGGGATTGGTATGAATTAGCACGCGCCGTTTACTGGCTGCATCTAGTTCACAAAGTTGGCGTTTCATCAACGCAGCTTCAACACTTGGCACAAGGGCAAAACAGTCAGCAGGTTACCCATTTACAGGAGCAGGTACAAACGGCGGCTACGGCGCTGGAAAAGACATTAACAGAGTTGTGGCTCAAGCTCAGTATGCCAAGAGAGATGGCGCTCTCATTTGATCGGCTCATCGGCCGACTCAACAGTTGGCACACGACGCCGCAGCAGATTGAGGCAATCGTTGAGTTGAATCAGCTTTCGGCCGATTTTCGCCTCTATCCAATCATTCGTGACGTGCTGTACAACTGGCCCCCTGCGGGCGATTACCTCACCGATTGGGTCGAATATACCGCGCTGACTCAACTTCTCGACGATGTGCGTATCGAGCGACCGACATTAGGCAACGGCGCGGCGCACAAATCGGCCGAACAGTTTCGCGACCTTGACCGCGCATTTCTCCAGCACAATCGCCAGCGTCTTGCCCAACAGCTGGGAAAGGGATCAAGAAAAGGACAACTGTTTTATATCGCGAATACCATACTATTTTGACCCTACGACGAAACGGTTCGTAACAGGGAAGTCGGCCAAAAATCGCCGTATTAAAGTCCACTTACGCTACCAATTTACATCTGGCATCTTTAAATTGAAGCCAATTCAAATCAAACTGGCCAATGGGCAATCTGCTTTGCTTAACGCGATGACGCGCAACGGTCAACTATCCCAAACGCTCAACAATGAAAAAACCTATCCACTGATAGCCCTCTACGATCCAGATACGCACCTCATGCGGCCCAATAAAATGACAAAATATGGCTTTCCAGAAGAAACCGTTTATGTTGCAGAACGTTTGAGTAAAGAGCATGTTAGCCCCGAAATTATCAGGTCAGTTACAATTGAAATTGATTGGATCAAACAGGTTCTACAGGTAGAAAACCCCATTCATGAGACAGAATTACAGCGGCGCATACGGTGGTTAAGCAAGCGCCAAGCGCCCAACTACCCGATTGGGTGGCGGTTATCACAGGGGATTCAGCGCGGTTTACAATTGGGCGTCATACGCCAAAAAGATGGTTTTATTTGGCTGGCAAATACGCACCATGTCGCAGCTCGCGATCGTTCGACTATGCCTGAACCGACTCGTGATATCGAAATGATAAGCGACGAGGAAATGCAATCCGCCATTGAGCTGATCGTGCATGACAGTATCGAAACGGGTTACGAAATGTATGATCGTTTAACCGCTCTGCTGGGATCGCGTGGTCGGCCGAAAGAAAACACGCACGATTTATTCAAGCCGCTGCTAAATAATCTCGTGAGGCAAGGAAGGTTGGTTGAGGATAGTGGGGTGTGGCGTTCGGCCGAAACCAGCAAAAAAACACAGAGTCACTGATTAAAATCGAACCCTCACATTTTGCCAAGACAGTTGCGCAAAATCTCGTTTGCAGCCCAATGAGGCCCCAATAGCAATCCCATTCACAAAAAGCTGACAGCGATCGTTACGATAGGTAGATGCATTTTCAGCTAATTTTGTCACCGAAATGGTTGCAACGTTTGCAATTTGACTTGTCGCCGACAGATGCGAGGTCATCGTAATGCGCTGTGCTGGCGCAACGATCGTTTCATCCTGCAACTCAAACGTTTGCCCCGACCAAGCATAAACCAAGTCGGTCGCAGCTTTAATGTTGAGCGTTCCTACCTCCTGCTCGTCCACATCTTGTCTATAGTATCCATCAAGATAAAACGTGAAGCCTCGCTGCTGAACAGTCAATTGTGGCAGATCTGAGGCGAGATCAAGTTGCGAAACAGTCGTGTCATGCGCAACCCCGCCTACGTTGGCCTCACGTTGATGCGAGATGCGCGGCTCGTTAAACACACGCTCACACCTGTTTGCATGACAGTGAACAACCGTTCGCTCCCGATAATATTCATAATAACCTGTTCCGCCGTTGTCTGATTTTGAGTTAAACAGCAGTTCGGGAACCCCGTCCCCTGTCCAGTCGGCCAGTTGATAACCTGCGTTTGGGCTGTATTTTCCGCTCCCACGCTCAACATGCTGCAAGACATAGCCATTACCTAGCCAGAGAAAAATTGCAACCAGCAGGTTGTCACTCGCAATCAAATCATCTTCACCATCGCCGTTTAGATCAACAAACTCTAAGGTAGGCGCGATACCAAACCTCCCCGCCTCGCCCATCACATCAAGGGGAAGCTGTGCCAGCGCAACTTCCACCCGCTCGATCGACGGGCGTCGCATTTTGATGCTGGGTGTCGGGGCGATTGTTGCCGTTGGTTCTAGGGGCAGGGTGGGCGTTGGAGGGCGTGTTTCGGCCGAAATCACCACTCCCTCCTCCACAACCGTTTCTGTTGCCTCAACCCAAGCCACAGGCGTCGCAACAACATCCAAAGCGACTGGATCACTCTCAATCGTTGCCGTTGGTATAACGGTTTCTGTACTGACAACAGGCGTTGAGGTCGGCGTAACGGGCATCTCTGCACAAGCCATCATTCCAACCAACAGCATCAGCAAAACTAAAAAACGCATTGTCACCTTCCAAAATAAATTACAGTCTATCCAAAAATAATAGGATAATTATAGTCAAACTGCCCAATAGCCATCTACAAACGGCTCGGTTACACTCCCAAGGATTTATAAATTGTACGTTAAGACAAAGAGAAGCGATCTTCCAATTTGGAAGCGACTTCTCTTTTTTGTTACCTATCAGCGATTAAGTGCGCCACATAAAGTTTCGAGCAATAAACCTCTGAGGTTTTTATGCACAAACTAGAGTAGCTGACAGCAAACCTCAGAGGTTTTCTAACGGAGACGCCCCGCTGGGGCGTCTGATTATTGATCAAAATTTTTTGTGGCCTACATAACAAGTTGCTGCGAGCAAAAATCCAACAAACAGCGGCCAATACCCATGACCCAATTCAAACCCGCCCTTCTAGTCCTCGAAGACGGCACACAGTGGCCAGGGCTTGCCTTTGGCGCAAGCGGCGATACCACTGGCGAAATCGTTTTTAACACCAGTCTCACTGGCTATCAGGAAATCCTAACCGACCCCTCCTATCACGGACAAATTATCACGATGACCATGCCGCATATCGGCAACTATGGCGTGACGCCCGACGATGACGAAAGCCATCGCGTTTGGGCGGCAGGGCTGATCGTGCGCGACGTTAGCGCCATCGCCAGCAACTGGCGTTCACGTCAGACGCTGCCCGACTATCTAACCGAACGCGGCATTGTGGCAATTACGGACGTCGACACCCGCGCCCTTGTGCGCCACATTCGCACGCATGGCGCAATGCGCTCGGCGCTCTCAACATCTGACCCCGATCCCAAACGGTTGCTAGCGCTGGCTCGTAGCTCACGCGACATGAACGGGCTAAATTTGGCCGATGAAGTCTCCTGTGACAAATCATATCTTTGGACAGAGGGGCATGATTGGTGGCGTCCGCCTGCGCATATTGCCAACGACAAAAAGACCGTAGGGCAATTTGAGGTTGTGGCGTTTGATTTTGGGATTAAGCGCAATATTCTGCGCTTGCTTGCCTCGCGTGGCTGTCGTGTGACGGTTGTTCCTGCTGACTGTTCGGCCGAAACCGCCCTCTCACACAACCCCGACGGCATCTTTCTCTCCAACGGCCCCGGCGACCCCGCCGCCTGCACCACCGCTATCGAAACGGTGCGCCAGCTACTCGGCAAAAAGCCGCTGTTCGGTATCTGCCTCGGCCACCAAATTCTCGCGCTCGCGTTGGGCGCGGACACCTACAAGCTCAAGTTCGGCCATCGCGGCGGCAACCAGCCCGTCCAGCTAACCGACACGATGGAAGTGCAAATTTCATCGCACAACCACGGCTTTGCCGTCGACGCCGCCACCCTGCCAGAAGGCGTTACCGTCTCACACGTCAATCTCAACGACAACTGCTGCGAAGGCATCGTCGCCCCCAGCCACAACGCTTTTTCTGTTCAATACCACCCCGAAAGCGCCCCAGGGCCGCATGATTCGGATGCACTGTTTGATAAGTTCATCGACATGATGGTGGCTGACAGCCAGTAAGAAAAGGGTAATCAGTAATCGGGAATCCCTTATCCGATTACCGACTACGGATTACCGATTACCCAAGACTATGCCAAAGCTTCACGATCTAAAAACTATCCTCATCTTCGGCTCCGGCCCTATCGTCATCGGTCAAGCTTGCGAATTCGATTACTCAGGCGTGCAGGCGTGCAAAGTGCTGCGCCAAAAAGGGTATCGCGTCATTCTGGCAAACTCCAACCCTGCCACCATCATGACCGACCCGACGCTGGCCGACGCGACCTATGTTGAGCCGCTAACGCCCGAATTTGCCGAGAAAATTATCCAAATCGAAAAGCCTGACGCCATTCTGCCAACGGTAGGCGGACAAACAGGTCTCAACCTCGCCGTCCAGCTTGCCGAAAAAGGCATTTTGGAAAAATATGGCGTCAAACTGCTCGGCGCAAATCTCGACAGCATTGAAATCGCAGAAGACCGCTCAAAATTCCATCAGGCGATGATTGCCGCCAATCTGCCCGTGCCAATCAGTCACTATGCACACTCGCTCGACGAGGCACTTGAAATCAGCGGGCAAGTTGGCTTCCCCTGCCTCATCCGCGCCTCGTTTACGCTGGGCGGCTATGGCGGCGGCTTTGCCCACAATGCCGAAGAATATGTGGCGGCGGTTGAGCACGGCTTACGCGCCAGCCCCAGCAACGAAATTTTGATCGAGCGCAGTCTCGTCGGCTGGAAAGAGTACGAACTTGAGGTCATGCGCGACCGTGCCGACAATTTTGTTGTCGTCTGCTCAATCGAAAACGTCGATCCGATGGGCGTCCACACAGGCGACAGCATCACCGTAGCACCCGCGCTGACGCTGACCGAACGTGAATATCAACATTTGCGCGACCTCTCCAAGCGGGTCATGCAGGTTGTCGGCGTTGAAACGGGCGGCAGCAACGTACAGTTTGCCGTCAACAACGAAACGGGCGAAACGCTCATCATCGAAATGAATCCGCGTGTTTCGCGCTCGTCCGCACTGGCGAGCAAGGCAACAGGCTTCCCCATCGCCAAAATTGCGGCGCTGCTTGCCATCGGCTACACGCTGGACGAAATCCCGAACGACATTACACAGGTCACGCCCGCTAGCTTTGAACCAAGCATCGACTATACGGTTGTCAAGATTCCACGCTGGAGCTTCGAGAAGTTCCCTGGGGCAGATCCGACGCTTGGCCCGCAGATGAAAAGCGTGGGTGAGGTAATGGCCATCGGCCGAACCTTCGCCGAAGCACTCAACAAAGCGATTCGCGGCCTCGACATCGGCATCCCAGGTTTTAGTCGCCTGCTAACCGACAAACAGCGCGGCGACGTACCGATTACCGTACCAACCGCCCAGCGTCTGTTCCAAATTGCCCACGCGCTGCATCAAGGCAAATCAGTCGACAACATTATCGACGAAACAGGCTATGACCACTGGTTTATGGCGCAGCTACAGTCGATTTTGCAGCTTGAGGATGCGCTCTATGAATACAGTTTGGCTGACGTGCCAGACTATCTGCTGCGCAAGGCAAAGCGCATGGGCTTCTCAGATGAGATGCTAGCCGCTGCGTTTGACGCCAGCGAAATGGACGTGCGCAACCATCGCAAGTCGATTGGGTTGACCCCATCTTTCTATCGGGTGGATACGTGTGCGGCCGAATTTGAGGCGCACACCCCTTATCTCTACTCAACCTATGAACGCGACGATGAGGCACAACCCACAGACAAAAAGTCTGTTGTGATTCTGGGCAGCGGGCCAAACCGCATCGGGCAAGGGATCGAGTTTGACTATTGTTGTGTGCAAGCGTGCTGGGCGCTGCGCGAGTTGGGCTACGAGACAATCATGATCAACTGCAACCCTGAAACGGTTAGCACCGATTATGACACCGCCGACCGCCTCTATTTTGAGCCGCTGACGCTCGAAGATGTGCTCAACGTCATCGACTTAGAGCAGCCTGAAGGGGTGATCGTGCAGTTTGGCGGACAGACGCCAATCAATTTGACCGCTGGTCTACACGCAGCAGGCGTGCCCGTCTGGGGAACGTCGCCCGACTCGATTGAGTTGGCAGAGGATCGCGGACGTTTTGGCGCGTTGCTGCGCAAATTAGACATCGATCATCCGCAGTGGGGGATGGCAAATTCGGCCGAAGAAGCCCGCGCCATCACCGAAACAATCGGCTACCCCGTTCTTGTACGCCCCTCCTTCGTCCTCGGCGGCCGCGCCATGGCAATCGCCTACGACGACGACTCAATGCTGCGCTTCCTGCACGACGCCGCCTACGCAACCAGCGACACGCGCAATCCTGTGCTCATCGACCAATTTATCGAGGACGCCGTTGAGGTCGATGTCGATGCGGTTGGCGACGGCGAGCGCATCGTGATCGCAGGCGTCATGCAGCACATCGAAGAAGCAGGCGTCCACTCTGGCGACAGCGCCTGCGTGCTGCCGCCCTACAAAATCAGCCAATATCACCTCTCGATCATCCAAGATTACACCGAAAAGCTAGGCCGTGCGCTCAATGTCGTCGGCTTGATGAACGTGCAGTATGCGATTAAGGATGATGTCGTTTACGTGATTGAGGTCAACCCACGCGCCAGCCGCACCGCGCCGTTTGTCAGCAAGGCAACCGCCGCGTCGATTGCAAAAATTGCCGCCAAAGCGCAGGCGGGCAAAACCTTAGTCGAACTGGGCTTTACCGAAACGCCCAAGGTGGACGGCTTCTTTGTCAAGGAAGCGGTACTGCCTTTCAACAAAATGCCGGGCGTTGACCCAATTCTTGGCCCTGAAATGCGCAGCACGGGTGAGGTCATGGGACACGCGGCTCGTTTTGGACACGCCTTTGCCAAGTCGCAAATCGCGGCAGGACAGCCGTTGCCAACGGCAGGCACTGTCTTGATCACCGTCAATGACTTCGACAAAGGGGCGGCGCTGCGTTTGGCGCGTGATCTGCATCGGATGAAGTTCAAGTTGGTGGCGACAGGTGGAACCAGTGCGGCGCTACAGCGCGTCGGTCTGCCCGTGACGACCGTGCCAAAGTTTAGCGAAGGTGGGCATCACATCGCGGCGATGGTTGAGGCGGGTGAGATTCAAATGATTATCAACACCCCACTTGGTCAAATCGCGCAGGGAGATGCTGTCAAAGTACGCACGGCGGCAATTCGCCACAGCGTGCCGCTGCTGACCACGCTCTCGGCCGCACAAGCGGCGGTGAGTGGCATTAAGGGGATGATTTCGGCCGATTTCACCGTCCGCAGCCTCCAAACCCACCACCTCTCAACCACGTAGAAAAACTATCGCCCTACGCATACCTTTGTAAGCTTAAGGGCGGACAGACAGATCTGCTGTGCAAGAGTCTAGTCGTAAGGGTGGGACGCGGCGGGTTGGTTTCGGCAAAACATGGCCTTATCATTCCGCAGCGTCTCACCTCTTCCTTTCAATAGGCGAGACGCTGCGGCACCAAAAGACCTCTCTTGGCAGCTTAGCTTTCCACAGTATCCCACCCTTACCAAACCATCCGCGCCTGAACCTTTGTAGGGATGGGGCGAATTTATCTTGACCGTCAGCCAGAAGCCAGAATACTCGTCCCAATCGCCCCCTACGAATCGCTTGCGTCTAATTTCTCTAACCAGCTACGTACCACTTTTTCTGTTGGGGATTGAATAGCAGCAAAAATCTCAATTGCTTGCAACCACAACGGGCGTACACGCTCGATCTCGCCTAACTTTTTATAGGCTATCCCCAAGTTTCCTAACTGGTTCCCTTCATTCCGCCTGTCTCCTATTTCTCGCGCTATCTCCAACGCTTCCTTGTAATACTTGATCGCCTCCTCCACCTCTCCCAGAGCACTATACGCTACTCCCAAGTTTCCTAAGTCTGCCCCTTCCCCTCTTCTGTCCCCTATTTCTCGCGCTATCTCCAACACTTCCTTGTAATACTTGACCGCCTCCTCTACCTCTCCCAGAGCACTATACGCGTTTCCCAAGTTTCCTAACTGGTTCCCTTCCCCTCTTCTGTCTCCTATCTCGCGCGCTATCTCCAACGCTTCCTTGTGATACTTGATCGCCTCCTGCACCTCTCCCAGAGCACTATACGCTAATCCCAAGTTTCCTAAATGTGCCCCTTCGTTCTGACGATAAGCACTTTCACGTGCCGCATAAACAGCAAGCACAAGACAACGAACACGTTGCACTGAAAATCCTTGAATACCAAGATAGTTTTGCAGTGCCCAAACAAGCTGAACGATACCTTTCCACTGTTTTACATTCTCTAATCGTCCGAGCAACGCCATTGCGTGTGGGCGCACAGGGTGAATCTGTTGATAGCCAGCAAGACCTAAGTCGCGTTTTTCTCGGATAAACTGATTGAGATAGTCGGCCAATCGCAGCAATGGGTCATTATCAAGCGATCTTTCCACACGCGCAAAATGATGAATCAACGCATGAACTACCTGAAACGCGCCTTCATCTGTGCGAATCAACAGCCCATAGCGGGTCAAGTCGGCCAGTTGCGCCCGCGCCTCTTGCACCGAACCGCCAATCCCTGCCGCAATCAATTTCACATCAAATGGAGCCAAGGCCAAACAGCCAATCAACGGCACAAGCGCCTGCGCCGCTGGCTTGAGTTGCGCAACGCTGCGTTCGAGCAGCAACGGCACGCTGTCGATGCGCCGTTTGCCTTTGTCGAGCTGTTGCAATGGGGACTCTGCCAGCCATTGAGCAAATTGGGCAGGGTTTTCGTCCTGCTCACGTATATTGCGCCCCGCCAAACGCAGCGCCAGCGGCAAACCGCCCGTCAATGCTACAATTTGCGCCAGCGGCTCCGTCGGCGCGTCCTTTCCAATCCATTTTTGCAGCAGTTCCACCCCAACCGCTGCATCCATCGGCGTGATTGGTAGCAACCCCTCAGGTGCATCATCTCGCTTGCGGCTCGTAATTAGTACGCCACTGTTGCCAACCCGATCAAGCAAGCGCGGCAAATCATCCGCATCTTCCGCGCCATCCAGCACCAGCAAGGCACGTTTTTGCATCAGCAACGTTTTCAGCACCTGCGCGTCTAAGCTGTCACGCTTGCCAAAGGCACGCAAAATATGCGCCTGCGCCTCTGCAATTGTCGGTTGTTCATAAAAAGTATGGAACACAACCCCATCGGGAAAACGTTGCAGCAACTCACCCGTTTTATGCAGCGTCCAAAGTAATTTCGCCACCAGCGTCGTCTTGCCCATGCCGCCCGCACCCGTCAAAGTCAGAAAACAGCCAGCTCTCAACTCACTCTGTAGCTGTGCAAGCTCCTGCTCACGCCCCGTAAAATGAATAATCAAACGTCGTTCGGGCAATTCCAAGGGAATGTCGCGGCTCGGTTCGGCCGATCGCGTCCGCACCCACCCATCAGCCAACGCTTGCAACACCCCATTCGTCGGCTGATCATCAATCATCGCCATCACCAAGTCATCTAGCCATCCCTCTCGTTCTGCCGTTTCAATCAACTCGAACACAATCGTCTTAAAATCATCCGCCAGCGAAATATCATTCAAGGCACGATCTAACTCAAACCGCAACATGCGCCGCAACGCCACCCTATCATAAGTCGCCCGTAATACTTTATCTAATTCTTTCAGTTGGGTCCTAGATGCTGTCATATCTTACTGTTAAACAAAATTAAACCTTCGTCCATCCATTTGATTGTAAAACAATTCTTCCGCCTCGCCACTAATCAAAAACGGATGGGCAGACGTTGGGCGGGGCTGGCGGTTTTCGGCCGAAAACAACCTCAAAACACCCGCAACCAGCGCACAATTTAACAAACCTGCTACCATTGGGCGCTCTATGCAGAAGCAAATTTCAGACGATGTTCGTAACAGACTTGCGGTGGTTATCTTTATCGCGCAAGGCTTTTTTTCAGCAAGCACAATCGCCGCATTCACACTCTCGCCCATCATTGTTACCTCAATGGCGGGGGAACAAGCGGCTGGATTTCCCAGCATGTTTGGCCTTGTTGGACGCGCCGCCTTTGCCTACCCCTTTGGCTATGCGATGGATCGCTTGGGGCGGCGGCTGGCGCTGACAGGTGGCTACAGCTTCGCAATTTTGGGTGCAGGTGCATCCATTTATGCGGTTATCAACCACAGCTACCTCTGGTTCCTGATCGGCGCGTTGCTAATCGGCATGTCGCGCAGCGCCAGCGATCAGAGTCGTTACATAGCGGCCGAGATTTTCCCGCTTGAGCGACGCGCACGAATTATCAGCATCATCGTTTTTGCTGGCACAATTGGCGCAATCCTTGGCCCCAACATGGTTGAACCGAGCGGCATTTTGATGGGCCGCTTCTTTGGTTTGGAAGGCACAACGGCAACCCATTCTGGCCCCTTTGCCGCCGCCGCCATTGCCGTCTTAATCGGCTCAATTCTCACCTTTGTGTTTTTACGCCCTGACCCGTTGGTCTTGGGTCGTCAGGTCGCGAAGGAAGAAGCAGCGGCCGATGCATCCAGCATCGAAAACCTGAAAGCACGTGACCTGTCACAGATTTTCTCACAACCAATTGTGCAGCTATCTGTGATCTCGATGACCCTTGGGTTTTTTATCATGTCATTCTTGATGACCATCACGCCTGTTCACATGGCAAACAATGGGCATGAAGCGGGAACCATTGCGCGGGTCTTTATGGCGCACACGCTGGGCATGTTTGGGCTTTCGTGGTGGACAGGCAACCTGATCAAACGCTTTGGTCAGATTCCAATCATCTACGCAGGGGGCGCAGTGCTGCTAATTTCGGCCCTCATCGCCCCGCTCTCGACCGCCGTTCTGCCGCTCGCATTGTCGCTATTTTTGCTTGGTTTGGGCTGGAACTTTGCCTTTGTCTCAGGATCATCACTGCTGTCAAACGCGCTAACCAGCTACGAACGTGCGAGGGGTCAAACAGCGGCCGAAACGTTGGTTGCATTAACCACAGGCTTGTCAGGTCTCACCGTCGGGACAGTCTACGGATTCAGCGGCTTTATCGGCAACAGCCTCGTCGGGATCACACTATCGTTGCTGCTGGTTCTTCTGACCTTTCTCTTAACACAACGCGCAGAACATCTAAAATAAAGAATCTCGTTCCACTGCTCCGCGGTGGAATGCTTCTTTTCCGCTCCGCGGATTCTTCTCTGTCAAAACAAGTTCGGCTCTTTGGGAATTCAGGGGACACCCTCCCTTAATCCCTCCCCCTTCGGGGGAGGCTAGGTGGGGGTGCTGTCAACCCCTCAAGATCCCAAAGAGCCAAAAGTTCTTGGCTAAGCATAAAACCTCTGAGGTTTTTATCTACCA
>JBMZDF010000132.1:0-12931 GCA_049614105.1 Promineifilaceae bacterium (SeqCode) | reverse complement strand
CTGCGGGGGTGATTCCGACCGATTCTGGCGGATCAATCAAACAGATTGCGCCAGGGGAGGTCATCGTGATATTCGATTTCTGGAACGGGGCAAGTAGAAAGGTAGTGTCAAACCAGTTGGCCAATTGCGTTTGCACGAGATCGGCCGATTGTAATAAGCGGGCGTTGCGGGTGTTGATGAGGTTAAGGATCGCATCATCATCGTCCCACCAGCGCAATTGTTCGGTTCGCTGACTCGGCCGAACGCGCCACACATCAAAATACGACTCCAACGACGATTGCATAATGACAACCGTATCAATCTGCGAAAATTCAGCAATTACCTGAGCAGCAGCAACACAAACGTGGTGTGCATCATAAATATTACTCAGGTCGCTTGTCAAACGTTCCCAAAGTTGGCTCAGTTGTAAACGGCCATGGTCCAAAACAGAGGGTGCTAGCATATCAATGATTATTCACACCCATCTCAGAAACACAAGGGTCGCAAAGTACTGATTTGGGCGATATTCACGAGACGTGTAAAATCTATGTATCCCACTATTACCAACCAATGAAAATAGTCGCTAGTTTTTAGTCGCTAGTTGCTAGTCACGTATCTTGATACGGATTTTTTGCTCGGATGGCAGACCGTTAGTATCTAATTGTCAAAAGTTTCCATCCCAAATGTATTAGAAAGTCTACTCTCCTCTGTATCCACTAGCCACCAAACGCTATTCACTAGCTATCTCTTTAAGGAGTTTTTGTAAACATGGCTTTTATTGAAGCAATTCACGGGCGTGAGGTTCTAGATTCACGCGGCAACCCAACGGTCGAAGTCGAAGTTTTATTAGACGATGGCGCTCATGGTCAGGCGATCGTCCCTTCTGGTGCCTCAACAGGTGTCCACGAGGCGTGGGAAAAACGAGATGGTGACGAAGGGCGCTATTTAGGCAAAGGTGTCCAAAGTGCTATCGATCTGATCAATGAAGAGATCGCGGGTGAGGTCGTTGGTTTGGATGCAACCTATCAGCATGAGCTTGATCAAACGATGATCGACCTTGATGGGACTGAAAACAAACAGCGTTTGGGCGCAAATGCGATCCTTGGCGTCTCATTGGCGGTTGCCAAAGCTGCGGCAAACAGCGTCAGCCTCCCTCTCTATCAATATCTAGGCGGCGTCAACGCACGTGTTCTGCCTGTCCCCATGATGAATATCATGAACGGTGGCAAGCACGCAGCAGGCGCAACCGATCTGCAAGAGTTCATGGTGATGCCAGTTGGCGCACCAACGTTTGCCGAAGGGCTTCGCTGGGGTGTTGAAATCTACCACAACCTCAAAAAAGTTCTCCACAAAAAAGGGTATCGCACCACAACTGGCGACGAAGGTGGATTTGCACCAAAAGTGTCTGCCAACAGTGAAGCGTTTGACCTCATCTTGGAAGCGATCGAGAAAGCGGGCTATCGTCCTGGCGAGGACATCATGCTTGCAATGGATGCTGCTGCCAGCGAGTTCTACGAAGACGGCAAGTATCATCTCAAGACAGAAAACAAAATTCTGACTGGTTCAGAGATGGTTGACTTCTGGGCAGATTGGTGTGAGAAATACCCGATTATCTCAATTGAGGACGGGCTGCATGAGGATGATTGGGATGCGTGGTCCCTTCTCATGAATCGCGTCGGCGACAAGGTTCAAATTGTGGGCGATGATTTGCTCGTAACCAACGTGAAGCGTATCCAAACGGGATTCGATCGCAAAGCAGCCAACAGCCTGCTTTGTAAAGTCAACCAAATCGGCACGCTAACTGAATCAATTCAGGCAGTGCAAACAGTTCAACGTCATGGCTGGACAGCGGTTGTGAGCCATCGTTCGGGCGAAACAGAAGACAACACAATTGCTGACTTGGCGGTTGCCCTCAATGCGGGTCAAATCAAGACGGGCGCACCTGCACGATCTGACCGTGTTGCAAAATACAACCAACTGTTACGCATTGAAGAAGCACTTGGAAACAACGCCATCTACCCTGGCATGGCTGCCTTCTCAAACCTAAATCGCTAAAATAAACGGCTCTTTGGGAATTTAGGGGACACCCTCCCTTAATCCCTCCCGAAGGGAGGGAGATCAGATCCCTCCCCCTCCGGGGGAGGCTAGGTGGGGGTGCTTTCAACCCCTCAAGACCCCGAACTCCCAAAAAGTTCAAACTTTATGGGAGTTCATTCGTTGCAAGGAGTGGATACCATTGTTTATAAATAACCCGTTCTGAACATAAGTCCCACATGCAAGGCGTTGTCGCAATATGCGTCTCAATGCTGGTATGTTTTGCAGCATCTTCCTGACCATAGTATTCCTGCGCTCCCCAATTGCCAAAACGTGAATAAATGCTTGTATTGCTGTAGTGCGTGTAGATTTGACCGCCAGCTTCATGCCACGCATCCAAGTGCAGTTCGTACAGTTCGGCCATGCGCGGATCGCGGTTTGCGGCTGCAAACAGTTCGGCAATGGGATCATTCCAGAGGACGCTACCAACACCGACTAAATGCTGCCCCCCTTCATAGGTCATGTAGCCCAGCCCACGTTCTGCGGCTAATTCGCCATACGTTTCCATTTGCGCGTTGATATTTGGAATCGTGGCTTTGAAAACGTACGGCTCCTCGTTTAGCTCTGACCCATGTTCTAGTTCGGCAAACAGCAGATCTAGCCCTTGGTCTGGGTCGGCCGCCCATTGTTGTATAGTTGGCGCGTAGGAAGCATTGCCAACATGTTGACCAAAGTAAGGGGCAATTGTGATCACGTCATGGAAACGATCGCACGGCGCTTCCTCGTACAATTCGCAATCAAGCATTGTGTTTGCCACAAATGAGTTGGTCGCCTGTGTGTTAAGGACACATTTAATCCGATGGGCTTCTGTTTCCCAAGTTTGTTTCCAAATTTGACACACTTCGGCCGAACGCATCCCATACCAAATATAGCGCAGACGATACTGATCGTACCCGCTATCTCCCCACTTCTCTAGCGCCTGTTTCTCAACCCATTGCGATTGTCCAAAACTGCTATTCCAAACTTCGTTTGAATATTCAACAAACACAAGCCGATCGGCAGGCAGCGTTTCCAACGCCATTTTTGCTGATGCCCAGACATAATAATTGGTGGCATTGTGCGGCATATTGAACCACGGATCGGCCCCAATCTGACCAATCAGCGTGAGCATAATCTCCCAAGGCACACCCTTATCTGATGAGTAGCGGGCGTCCCCCTCTTGCGGGCGTGCCTCCCATAACGCATCAACTTCCCAATCACGCTGGCTCAGCGTTGGGTTATAGTCCGTTTGATCCAGCGGGTGAACAGGTTCAGTCAACGGGGCGCGTGGCGTACGACGGCGGGCAAGCGGCTCCCATTCATAATTGGTTTGCATCCAATCCATCATACGCAAAATTTTATAGCTCGAAATGCTTTCGAGAAACGTAGGGTGGAACAGATTAGCGTCAAGGTCGGCTTCGGTAAACCCTGGCATGGCTATCCGAATATTGCGAATATACTCACCCGTGTTGTTTGGGTCTGTTTCAGCAATTTGCAGATAAACTCCACCCTCGCCAAGCGATCCATCATGATCAACCACGATAACATCACGTCCAGGGCTTGATTTTGCGGGGTCTTTCCAAGCGTCACGCCCATAGGTAATCGTGCCTTCCCCTTCATAGAAAACAGTGTACTCACCCTCTGGATATTGACTTGCCAGTTTGGTAAACATAAGCGTGCCAACTGTACGGAATGAAGCCTCTGTATCTGAAGTTGGCAACGAGATTATCCACCCGTTTTCGTCCAGGTTGAGTTGTTCCTGTTCAAGCGTATCCCAAACACCATCCGCAAAATCATGCGTGATCCAAGGGCGTGACATCTTAAACGCATCAATAAAAGGATACTCGCTTGACCAATCCTTCGCCGCTCCTAAGTTAGTTCCCACAGGGGAATCTGCGTTGTTCTGACGACAATTTACTTGTTCACACGTTGTGATTGTGGCAACCTGACTTCCCTCAGTTTGTGAAGCACGCCGAATAAATCCTACCAAAATAAATAAAAGACATCCAAAGATGCCAAACAGATAATTGCGCTGCATAAAAATTGATACCTCTACAGTCAGACGATTGCAGCATTGCGCAGGGTGAAAGGGGCGACTTAACAGCCGTTTAGATCTGTTTCCAATAGGTTAGAAACAGCCTTTCCCATTTACCGTAAAACCCACTACTTCATGACGCAAAAACGAGATGCGCCAATACCGTCTGTGTGGTGGTCTACCCTACCACGTGATGCTTATTTAAACTAGATGCTTTGACTTTAACACCTAAGTTATTTCGCGCTCTGGCGCTAGTAAATAGCTACCGTTACATTGATTCTCTCTGTATGAGGAAGATGCGAAATGATGAGGATGCACCGATTCCAACTCAGAATGGCTATTGTGAGCAAAGACCCCAAACAGATTTTCGATTGCGTGTCTAATGTGTGACAACAGCGTTCTCCGACATTATATGAATAATGCGGTGAATGCTGGGTAAATTTAGACTGACAGATGCGTGAATATAGGTTCCAATAGGCCATATTTCCTATTGGAACAAATGGGGAAACTGTTTTTTCTACAATTTGGCTAGCGCGACGGCGATTTCTGCGGCTGCGGCCGCATTGTTTTTCAAAAGCGCGACGTTTGCCCGTAAGCTTTTGCCATCGGTTAGTTCGACCAAACGTTTTAGCAAAAATGGGGTGCTGGCAGCACCGTAAATCCCTTGTTCATCCGCTTCAGCCTGTGCCTGAACAGCGGCTTGTTCTGCTAGCTCCCCTTCCATCTCGAAGCCTTCGGGAACGGGCACGGTGACGAGGGTTGCTGTTTCGAGAGAGAGGCTGCGTCTGGCGGCGATGATTTGGGCGGTGGCTTCGGCCGAATCCACCCGCATATCAACCGCAAGTCCGCTCGAACGCGCAAAAAATGCAGGCATCTCATCCGTCTGATACCCAAGCACCGCCACCCCTTGCGTCTCCAAAACCTCGCGTGTTGCGGGCAAATCCAAAATTGACTTCGCACCGCTGCACACAACCGTGACAGGCGTGCGCCCCAGCTCTGTCAAATCGGCGCTCACATCAAAAGGATGCCCACGATGAACACCGCCAATGCCACCCGTTGCAAACAGCTCAATCCCAGCAAGTTGCGCAATAATCATTGTGCCCGCAACGGTGGTTGCACCGTGTCCACCCTGCGCCATGACCATTGGCAGGTCGCGGCGGCTGCATTTGCGTACGCTGTCGCTGGGAAGTTGGGCGAGACGTTCGAGCTGTTCGGCCGAAAGACCGACAAAAATTGTGCCGTCTAAAATCGCAATCGTGGCTGGAACCGCACCCCGCTCACGGATCACCTGCTCCATCGCACGCGCCACCCCAATGTTCTCAGGATACGGCAGGCCATGCGTAATAACCGTACTTTCTAGCGCAACGACGGGCTGTTTAGCCTCAATGGCTGATTTAACGTCTGGATGTAGTTCAAGTGCTAATGTCATTCGTGATTGTGTGGCGGGTGTTTGCGACCCTGTATAGTTAACGGCTCGTCAAAATCGAGCTTTTTCAATCGATAGAGCGTTTCTTCAGTTAGAAGACGATGTTTATTTGAAATGTCGGCCAACAACCCAAACGCCGCAATAAAAACGCTGATAATCAACATCCCAACGCCAATTGAAACAGATTGAATCAGGCCAGAACTGCCCGACAAGTAGTTCAATGCAAAACGCAACAACAGCCCTAACCCAACCAATAGAAACGGAAGGGACAGATAAAAGAATGTCTTTAGCGGCTCATAAAAGGCATAGAGACGCACAATGGTTGCCGCCTGTCGTCGCACAAAATGAAAAGACCCTTTGTGAAGTCGTGAAACGCGCGTCGGGTCGTTCACCTCGATAGGGAAGTGTAAAATTGTTTGCCCACGCTGCCCCGCCATGATAATTGTTTCCAAAGTATAGCTAAAGCGCGTCAGGGATTGGTAACGCAGGGCAAAATCGCGCGAGTAAGCACGAAATCCGCTGGTTGTGTCAGGCACATCTGTGCCGCTTACGGTGCGTACAACCCAACTTCCCAAGGATTGCAGCGCTTTCTTAAATGGCGAAAAATGGGAAATGTCGGCAATCGGCCGCGTCCCGATCACCATTTCAGATTGCCCCGATACAATCGGTTTGACCAACTCAGCAATATAACGGCTCGGATATTGGTTATCCGCATCGGTATGAACAATGATGTCTGCACCAAGCGCAAGGCAGCTATCGAGTCCCGTCTGAAACGCACGTGCCAAGCCAAAGTTACGCGGGTGGCTGATGATATGCGTCACGCCTGCTTGCCGCGCCACATCAACCGTGCGGTCGGTACTGCCGTCATCAATAATGAGGGTTTCGATCACGTCAATTCCTGGCAGTTCATGCGGCAGTTCACGCAGCACAAGCGGCAGGGTTTCTTCTTCATTGAGGCAGGGTATTTGGATAATCAGCTTCACGCCGCTGATTGTAACGCATCCATTTCGCTAGGTCAGTTTTCCAAAACGTCTCTAAGGGAAGCAGTATGGTACGGGGCTAGAAAACAGCCAAAACGTTGATTGACGCTTTATATAAACAAAAGAGCCGCATCAGAAATTCTGATGCGGCTCTTTTTGTCTCGCTCAAAGTGAGCCAAACGCTAAATGTTTAATTACATGTCTTCTGCGTCGTAGCCAGGGCCGTCTACGAAGAAGTCATAATTTGGCGGAATATCTTCCATCAGGTCCATTTCGGTACCTTCTGCAACGAATACGCCGTTGAGCACATTGACTGTATGCCCGTCGATTTCCATATCAACGAGGGGTTCGCCTTCCATGTCCTCAGCCTTCATCGCAATCCAAACACCCTTTGCACCATTGTGCTCGTGGCGATCGTCAGCAACCCATTCATCTTCCACTTCTTCTTCTGGGAAGATTGCTTCATAAGGGCATTCTGGAACGCAAGCACCACAGTCGATGCAGGTATCCGGATCAATATAGAGCCACGGCCATTCATCTTCGGGCTTGCCGAGAATCATACACTCAACCGGGCAGACTTCAACACAGGCCGTATCGCGAAGACAAAGGCGTGTTACGATGTGCGTCATAGTTTAACTCCTTAAAAACTGATCCGATGTATTCAATAAAAGTGAACAGTAGTGATCAGTAAAATTTAACCTTGATTAACTTTCCTGTGCTATTTTACACAAGTGTTTGATGAGTAACAATATCTTAACCATATTTGATACCCTGTCTATATAGATCGTCTTAAAGATCATACAAAAGTTAATAGAAATACAAGATATACGTTTAACGTGCCAAAGAGAGGAAACCGCCGAGCAGCGGAACGAGTGTTCCCCACAGGTTTTTGGGAAGATTGGACCACAGGAAGCAGCGTTTCGGGTTCTAGCTTGTAGAAATTGTGGTTCCAAGCGAGAAGGATTCATTCGGCCGAACCACAGCCACATCCCGCCCCGTCTTGACCGCCTCGACACACACAAATCGACGATATGCACCCGCCGCAAGGTCTGGTTTCTCAGCCGTTGTGCTAGGGTTCCAAACAACCGTTGTGTTGCTGCCAGATTTCCCCACGTGGATTTGGCGTTTGAGAATGGGGTCGTGAATGGTGGTTACGGCGGTTGTATCGACATAAATTCGATCTACTTCGGCCGAAAACGACACATCTCCAGCCTGCACCACAGCACCACCCGCGACCTTATCCTCATAGCGAACACCATCCAGACCGCTGATGCCAATCTGTTCGACGTCGCCAACGTAGAAATAACTATGCAGGGCGGCGCTCCACGTGACGGGAATTTCGGCCGAATTGTGCACCTCAATCAACACCTCAAGCTGCTCCGTCACGGTAATTTGAACCGTGACACGAAACGGATGCGACCACAGCGCACGTGTCGCCTCGTTGTCCACAATCGACAACGCAATTGAAGTTCCGCCCGCGTCAGTAACGGCACTTGCGCTGACTTCCCAACGAGCTGTGCGTAAAAAGCCGTGTGCTGGCTTTTTCGTATCCGTCGCGTGATTTGCAAACCAAGGCCAGCTAATCGGCACGCCGCCACGATTTGCCTTGCCAACCCGATAATAAGCCCCTTCGCTCAGCCATAAAACAGGGTGTTCACCATGAGGCTGGTAGGTTAATACCTGCCCGCCCAGCAATGAAACGGTCGCCATAGCAAACTGATTGTTGATGACAGCAAGCGGAAGGCCCCCTTTGCCGTTCACAAATGTCAGATGGCTGGGAATTGCAAACCTTGTGTTGAGCAAATCGATCGACATAAGGTTTACTCTTGCGGCATCCGTGCCACATAAGCGGTCGTGTTTTCACCCGCCACGATACGGTAGACCCCTTTGAAATCATCGGGATCGGCAATGCGCCCTTTGCGCATAATTGCAACGTAGCCGTCACTCGCCAATTTGGCAACAAACAGGCGGATGCGTTTGAGCAGCCCTTGCCATTCACGATCACGCAGCGAGCGGGCAACGTCTTCGGGTCGAATCGCTTTTTCTGGATTCGCACGTACCATTTCAACAATGGTGTCATAAACGCGCTCGTCACTAATTCGGCGCGGTCTTTTTACATAAGAGGAAGTAGATTGTGGTTTCGTCATAAGTTCGTCAATCAGAAGCGGCAGCGCCGCAGGTAGAAAATAGAAAGCAGGTGATGGTCACAGCTTTTCACTTTTTAAGCACACACAAAACTCGATTATCCAAAACGGATATATTGTGTTTCGTGGGCGATTGTTCCATTTTTGCGCTCAACTTTGAGCGGCCATTTGTGTTTTAGATCCAGCCAAAGCTTATAGCTTTGTTCGCCCCATGCAAGTTCCAGCGTGGTTGTGCGGTGCGTGGTGCGTCCCACGCGCACAATTTTCAGATTGCGCGTGCGCTGATGGCGAATTGTAACCGTTTGTGTTTGCAAATTGAGCAAATGAGCATCGGTTGCATGCATGTCAAGCACGCCAACTTCGGCCGAACGCACACGCGGCGTAATCAGCGCCCGTGCAGCAAATCCAGCCCCAATTGCACTTGGAAACAAAATCGGCCGAAGCGCCATCTCTTCCGAAAAATGCGCCTCCCCAATTTTGCGACTGTTTAGCATCGTCGCCTCTGTAAACAGCAAGTTGCCGCTCAGTTCCGCGCCGTTATCATGCAAATAACGATAGACCAACCGCTGCGGCGCATCATTTTCATCAAGCATCAAATGATACAAAAATGATTGCCCGTTTAGCGTACGGCTATCATAGTCCACGCGCAGGATGCGGTCGCCATATTCTGTTTTGGTCAAACGCCATGATTCGAGCACACCCGTTTCCAGCTCGTCCTTTTCGTAACGCAAGCGGCCACTGGCGATCGGTGTTTCGTATGCTTTTTCACTGACTAAGAAGCGCATAGTTAAAGTCCTAGCTCCGTTTCGATAATGAGGTGATCGACAACGGCTTTGAGTGCTTCGGCCGAATTGGCATCGCCGCCATGCTGTTCATAAACACGCAATTGACGATCGGCGCTTGTCCCTTCGTCCAGAATTGTGTGAATATATTCCACCTCTTTACGGCAGTTTAGCTCATCCAGCACGTCATCAACCAATTCAAGGAGTTCTTCCATTAGCTGACGATAGGGGATTTCTTGAGATCGGCCGAAATCGATCATCGTCTCGCTTGTTCCGAAACGCACGGCACGCCACTTATTTTCTGAAACAAACAGATTGCCATAGGTTCGCCACGACATATTTTGGCGTCTCAGCTTGAGCAGTTTGGCACAAATTGCTTGGAACAGCGCTGCGATGCACACCGCTTCGTCAACCTTGGTGCAGATGTCGGTGATGCGGAATTCGAGCGTGTCAAATTTTGGATGCGGCCGAATGTCCCACCAAATTTTGGCAACGGGATCATCTTTTCCAAAGGAACCAACCTGCGCCATTGTCTTTTCGTATGATGCGAAGTCGCTCCAAGACGCAAAACGCGGCGGAATTCCGGTGCGCGGCAACATTTCAAAGATAACGCTGCGATACGATTTGAGGCCCGTCTTTTTACCATGCCAAAATGGGGAGCTGGTCGAAAGCGCCAAGATGTGCGGAATGAAATAGCGTGCCTGATTCATCACGTCAATCATCAGTTCGCGGTTATCAGGGTTCTCATGATGCCCAAACCCAACATGCACATGACACCCAAAAATAAGAAGCTGCCGGGCAACACCCTGCATGTTGTCAAGCATTTCCTTATAACGCACGCCATTCGTGATGTCTTGTTCTTCCCATTTAGCAAAGGGATGAGAGGAAGCGGCCGCAATCCGTAGATTATTGTCACGCGCTATTGAGCATACTTCACGACGCAGGCGCACCAGTTCGCTGCGGATTTCCTGCACATTTTGGCAAACTTTGCTGCCGATTTCGACTTGAGATTGCAGGAATTCGGGTCGTAAATCGGCCGATTTGCCACGCTCCTCATCCTGACGCAGTAGCTTTTCAATATTTGCCGACAAATTGCGCGTTTCAGGATCGATGATCTGATATTCTTCTTCAATACCTAACGTCAGTGGTGGGGCACTTCCCATGGCTTTCTTTCCTATCTTTGCTTGAAATAATTCGGGTGGAACAGATGTTAGCGAGGTAACAACAATAACAATATTGTATCATGTATTTGCTTATGCCCAGAGCAAACAAGCAAAAAGCCCCAACAAATGTTGAGGCCCTCTTACACAACTCAATTAAGTCTCTTTGGAATCTGTATAGTTTCTGTGCAAAACATGAAGTACAGCCCCTCTACATCTCAAAGACAATCATCAAAACGAGCGAAACGACTATCCTCATTCTCAAAATCAAATTCATACCTGTTTTGCTCATGGTTAAAACTGGCAGGGATTGATGGTAATTCAAGCTTGAAAGTCTGCCCAACCCACCCCCTAATAGCCAAATACAAGCCTTCCGCTTGATAATCAGTTGGATCATAGTTCAATCGCGATATAACAATTGTTATTGGCTTAATTGACTTGAGCTGGTGCGAGATAGAGCGTAACCCTTGAGCCAGCATCGACGCTTCTACCTCTGTAAGTTCGGGCAATATCTTCACATATAGATCGTTGTCAATCTTCTTTGCTTTTGTAGCATCAGCATACGCTTCCATAGAATGTTTGCTATCTTTAACGTAGTACCCTGTCAAATCAATTGCAATACCCCATGAAGAAGATATTAAACGATATGAATGAGTGATTGTCGTATTCATAACTCACGTGTGAAAGGTATCAATCAAAACAGTCAGATTCTCTATCATTTTCATTTCGTAAGTAAAGCATAAAAGGTTTCGATCAATAAACCTCAAACCTGACGCTGAAACTCGTGTAAGCTGGCACGATCTTCGTCACTAAGCCCAGAGACTAGAACGGCTATCAACTGCTTACTAGAATTAAAGAGAAAACTTAGATCATTTGACAACTGAACTTCAAAGGCATCTTCCTCCTGAGGAAACAGTTGAACCCTCATATCCAATCCACTTAAAAATATTCGCGATCTTCCCACAACATCACACCGAGCAGGTATGTAATCATTGTTGGAGACATAAGAGAACCCTGTTTGGCTAAAACGTGGCACGCCCTTTGTTGTAGGAATTTCTTTTCTAAGATGAACTCCATCTTGAGGAGTTTCCTCAAAACGTCCATTGTATAAAGAAATCACGATAGACAAGATATAACCAAGTTCAGAATCCACTCTAAAACTAATCACGTTAAAAGCAGGATCGATCAAACGCCAATAGTATGTTGAGTTGCTCGATGGTAGCCCGTCAATTGATACATCCAAGCACACATAAGGATCAATCGAAACCTCAATTTGAGCCTCAATTTGAGCCTCAATTGTATCTATTTGCTTATATATAAGTCGGCTCATAATCATATAATCAAGCTAACTGTATCGTGCATGTGTCACAAATTCCAAATAACTCACAAAAACATCTTGACTGCAAAAGCGATTGAACAATTAACCACTTGCCAGACTAATAGGCCGTTTTTGCAAAGCGCCACTTGTAACTTTACTGTCAAGCATTTTTTGTGGCGCACTTAATCTGAGTAACTTGATTATTCACTTCATAGTAGGCGTCAGGTCAATCGCAATTCCCAAAGAGGAAAGCATCAAAAGGGTCGATCAAGATGCACTTTCAAGCACAAACTATATCGATCCCTAATATTAGTTCTATGTATACTCGCTTTAAGTGGCTAGCATTTACGCTGCCGACTCTTGAAAACGGTTTCGATACAATTCTACAAACTCTGCCTCTCCTAATACCTTCGCACCATCCATCATAAAAATTCGACTGCCGCTCTCAATAAGTGGGAAAACGATGTCAGGCGCAAGAAAATGCAATCCTGTCAATGAGGAGTTCAAACAATCAGCTTGTTCAAATACTACAACCACACTAAAAATAGTGTTTTGATGATTTATAGGAGAAGCTGTCATTGCCAATACATCAGAATTACGAGGAGGCAAAAGCTTTCCTGTTTCGTCAGATAGTCTCCACTGAATCTTCACAGTTGCATGTATTATAAATCTATCTTTATCTAACATAATAACTTACCGTATAATTTTAAGGTCTCGCATCGTCTGGTTAAATAAGTCTAACACATCATCCATAGCAGAACGGGCATTAGCAATATTATCTAAATTACGAACCTTGTACATCGAATCAGCAACATTCTTAGGAATAGTAGTACTAACAATATGAAACTCATCAAACATAATCTGACCCCATCTCTCAGCTCCTTCCAAGGTTTCTGAGAACCATTTGGCATCCATTGAACGAAAACCTGGATCTGGTCTAAATGCTTGATGCGAAACTACATCATCCAGTTCTTTAGGCGACACAGCTCGATATAAGGTTATCATGTCTGCTCCTTTTTGGGTTCCCTGTCTAA
>JBMZDF010000131.1:0-12945 GCA_049614105.1 Promineifilaceae bacterium (SeqCode) | reverse complement strand
GCACCCACGTGCAGAGTTGGCCGAACTTTTGTGGCCTGAGGTAAAAAACGGGCGCGGCAATTTACGTTGGGTGGTTGGGGAAGCAAAAAAAATATTGCCAGAGGCGCTCGAATCGACACGCAACACACTGGCCTTCATCGCGCCCTCTGACTATTTAGTAGACACCTTGGCAATCAATGCCGCCTTAAAAGCTGGCGATATGGATCGGCTGAGCGAGCTTTTGCTTGAAACGCAGGGCGAGTTTTTGGCGGGCTATTTTGATGATGAATCGGCCGAATTTGAGATCTGGCTACTCACACAACGAGAAAGCTGGCGACGCAAACTGCTCACTATCATCGAAGACCTGATCCACTATCACAATGGCCGCAGCGATTACGCACTTGCCACCCGCTTTGCCAACAAATGGCTAGAAATCGAACCTTGGGAAGAAGTTGCCCACCGTTGGATCATGGAACTGCTAACGCGGCAAGGGCAGCTTGAGGCCGCGCTCGAACAATACGAACGCTGTTCTCGCGTGTTGGCGGAAGAACTTGGCACAGAGCCAGAAGACGAAACGACTGAGCTATTCAAACGACTGCAACAAACGTCAGCCCAACCTACACATAATCTGCCGAGTTTGCCCGCGTTTGTGGGGCGTTCGGCCGAATTAGCACGCCTTAGTCAGCTATTTCACGACGAGTCAGCACGAATCATCACCATCGTGGGCGCGGGCGGCATGGGCAAAACCCACCTAGCCACACACGCCGCCGCACAGTCGCTCAACCTGTTTCTAGACGGTATCGCCCTTGTTCGTTTAGCGCCTTTGGAATCGGCCGATAATATCGCCGAAACGGTCATTTCCACGTTAGCAGACATTGGCATCATCCCATCATTCATGGGGGGGCAATCGCCCGTGCGCTTTTTAGCACAGGAATTGCGCAACAAAGAGGTGTTGATCGTGCTCGACAACGTTGAGCACATGATTGACAGCACCCTTTCCCTGCTCAAACTGGTCGACCGCTTGCCAAAGGTCACGCTGTTGATTACCTCGCGTGAGCGGCTCAACGTGCGTTGGGAGCAGATTGTTGATCTGAGCGGTCTGCCGCACACAGAAGCACACACGCTGTTTGTGCGGGCGGCGCAGCGCCACTGGCCGCCATTTTCGGTCGGCAACAACACCCACCACCATATTCATCAAATCTGCGCCCTCGTTGAAGGGATGCCGCTGGGTATCGAACTCGCTGCTTCGTGGGTTCGTATGCAAAGCTGCCAAAAAATCGCGGAGGCGATCGCCAGCAACCTAGATTTTCTGACAACCCGCGATCGTGATCGCCCCGATCGCCATCGCAGCATTCGGGCGGCGTTCAACTATTCATGGGAGCTTTTATCGCCAGAAGAGCAAACGATGTTGGGCAAGCTGGCGGTTTTTCAGGGTGGATTTTCGGCCGAAGCAGCGCAAGAAGTCGCTGACGCAACGTGGGCCGATCTAGCCCCATTCATTGACAAATCACTCATCCATCAACAGCTAGCCGTTGAACGCGACGGCGCAAACGTCCGTTATCAACTACATGGCCTGCTGCGCCACTTCTCGCTCAAGAAAAAAGAAGGACAACTCGACCCTGTTCGCAAACAACATGCTGCATACTATGCGAAAATGCTCTACAGTCACGAGCGTGCGCTGCGGCTTGGCTTAGCGGAGGCGCTAGACGAGGTTGAGCGTGAACTGCCCAACGTACAGCAAGCGTGGGAATGGTCCATTCAAACCAACACGGTTGAAAATTTGACTATGGGGATGCAGTCGCTGGCGTTTTTTACTGACGCACGCTGCCGCTGGCAAACAGCGCTTAATCTTTTCCGTCCCGCAACCGAACGCCTGCTCACCCTAGACGAAACCCCCAATGTGATGTTGGCACGCGGGGGGATGTTGGCCGCACTTGGCAGCACCTATGGTCGCCTGACCAAATATACGATTGCCCAAGGATTATTGGAAGAGGCGCTGATTATCTTTAAGGCCCTCACCTTCGATTTTGGCATCATGTTCTGTCTCTTTGCGATCGGGCGCGTGTTGGAAAACAGCACCAAACTTGATGAGGCGCATAATTATTACAATCAGAGCCGCATCCATGCGGAGAAAACTGGTGATGATAGCGGTATCGCCCGCGCCAGCGTTAACCTTGCTGTGCTTCTATTAAAGTTAGGGGATTATTCGACAGCGTTGGGCATGGCGGAACAAAGTTTGCCCAGCTTCGAGGTGCGTAACGAGCGTCGCGAGTTGGTGACAGGGCTTGCCAGTCAGGCGCGTTGTCTTTACGCTTTGGGGCAGCTCAAGCGGGCATTAAGCGCCGCGAGATCCTGTGAAGCGGTTGCCACCGAGATCAAAAGCGCGTTGAGTATTGGCGAGGCCAAAAAGCTGCGCGGCGAAATTTTGTTTGCGCTCGGCCGCTGCGACGAGGCGGTTGTTCAACTTGAGGCTGCGATTCAGCATCTCACAGACGTTGGCGATATTCGTGCCATTATCAGCGCGTGGAGCCAGCTTGCGCTGGTTTTGCTGCGCTGCGACCGTCCAACAGAGGCGATCGAGATGGCGCAACGGGCGCTGTCGTTGTCGCAACGCGAGGTGTTTTCAGAGGGTGAGCTTGACGCCCGCTGTGTTCTGGCAATGCATCATTTAGATGGGGGTCAGTTGTTGAAAGCTCAGACTGAATTGATTCGTGCGCTGCAACTTTCGGCCGAACTCAAGCGCCCCCCACTCCAGCTACGTGTTCTCAGCCTCTTGGGCGAACTTGGCGTACACGCCTCCCAAAACACCGATCCACTTTACAATTTGCTCAGCAGCCACCCCGCCACCGAATACCTTGTCCGCCAGCGCGTGCGGGACAAAGCAAAAAGCAGCGACACCATCACGCTAGAAAAGGCAATGAGCAGCTTCCTGCCCAATTACACCTAATCATTGCGGGGCGTCTTTGCCTGTTCAACGGCAGCGTTTTTCTGTTTGTTCCATGTTCCCGATGCCCTGTTAAGCAAGCGGGTTGCCTAAACAATTTTGCTGTACAGACCGACACGGGGCGAGTTGTGGAGTTTATAGAACCCATCACAAGCATCATCGTGCGGATGGTCAGCCGTATGTTTGGCGCACAGGTATCCGCTGGCGGCTGTCCTGTAGAAGCAGTTTGGGCATACATATTCGGCCGATTCATCACAAACTTGACACAGACAACCAGACATATCGTTTCGCGCCATCAAATAAATGGGGTGTTCTGACAGCGGCACGCCGTCGCGCTTACTCACAATTTGCACCCACGCATCTGATATCAGACCAAAATTGTAGTGATGAAGCAAGCGATCAACACGCGAAAAGATTGCGCCCGCGTTGGTGGGGATCGCAACCCCATCCTCCCATTCGTACAGTATAAACTGGCTCCTGTGATCAGGGCGTTCAAGCCAGATGTCGCGCAAATAGCTGTCTAGGGCGCTCAGTTCTACCTCACCGCACACCTCTAAGTTCATCCAAAATTTCGCATCGTCTAAGCTTTGGATACGCAGGTGGTAAAGCGTCTGTGTCTTGCCTTTTGCGGCCAAGTTAGCCGCTTGCCGTGCTTTGCAGCTTTTCAGATGGCGACCAAGGCCGCCCCTCGTATACAGTTTGTGACAGAACTGACAGCGTCCTGTTGATTGTTTTCTAGCCATGGGTTGCCTTTTCAACCGTGGGCGGCATCGCGTTGACGATTGCCATCGTTTCGATGCTCACGGTGGTGACGCGGGTTAACAGGTCGATCACCTGCGTTTTATAGTCGCTGAATTTGTACGTGTTGAACTTTTCGCGGATGGTGGAGTGACGGGGCTTGCGCTCTTTGTAACGGTCGAGAATCCATTCGAGGGCGCTGCGGTTGCCAAGCCGATAGGTCCACGCGGCGGCAGGTATGTTTGCCAATGTTGTGAGCGTATCGAGTTCGATGACGCCCGTTGTTTTGTTTGCTTTGAGCTTCGGCTTGTATGCCTTGCGCGTGGTGGCGGGGTCTATATCGTGCCGATCGAGCGGGAAGGGGTCAATCGTTTCGTAGTTGAGATGCAGATCCATGAGGCGTTCACCCCACGCCGCCCACTGCCAAAAGTCAGCATACAGGGGAATGCGGGGAAAATCGCGTTTGAGATTCAGTTCGTACTTTTGGCGATAGGCAGGATGGTGTAGAACGGCATAGACGTAGTGGAAAATGTCGCGTTTGGTGAGAGAAGCACCCCCACCTAAATTCTCCCCCGAAGAGAGAGAGCTATCCTGATCCCCCTCCCCTCGGGAGGGGCTAGGGGAGGGTTCTTCATACTTTGCCCGAAACTGCGCCAGCCCCCAGTCGGTGATGTTGTCTACACGATTACCTAGATCATCATAACGAAACAGAGGCAAAATTTGGCTTGCTCCTTGTGGCAAGGTATCTGGGATCACATCAACGGCTAAAGAGAAAAAAGGCCACGCGCTACCAGTTTTAAACCAAATCACATTATTGATCTTAGCTTCAGGAAATATTTGACGAAGTTGGAATGTCCTACTATTAAAATGTTTGTCAAAATAGACAAAATTTTTCTCAAATGGTCTATACATGCTTGAGCGAATTTGTTTTGGATCAAATTCTTTTTCAATACCACGCTCTAAATAACGTTGAAGATCAGCATCCCACTTGATCAACATCTTAGATGGATGTGCCTTATTAACTAATGTTCTTTGATACACATCAATCATAAAAAGGATTTTGCGTTCAAGTTCAATTTTAGTTCGAGCATAAGCCCACTCATCACGTTTAGTTTGAACACCACTTGAAAAAAGATGAAATATAGCTTGAGAGCCACTTCCCGATTTCACATCTTTAGACATAACTGGAACTAGCTCATCCCAATCATTATCCGTTTGGTTGATCCAGTTGTTGCGTTTGCTAGGCTTGATATGCTCAAATTGAATATCACGAACGGGATTGCTTCGGAGAAATGTTAATTTTTCGTCTCGTAAAGCGTGTATTGCCGTTGGGTGTATATAGTTGAGTTGACAGATTGAGTTTGCTCGTGATGATTGCTTGATTAAAAAGGTGATTGAGATTCCCACAGCAGCAGCCGCACCAAAAATAGTATGTTCTGCTCCAATAAAAACCCCATCCTTACCTGATATAGCTCTGACATTCCCACCAAGATCAATAATGTATGCAAAATCAAACTCATCAGCAATCACTTTACGGAAACCATCATAGCTACGAGCATCAATAAACGAGTTGTTTGTAATAAATGCAATCACTCCGTTTTCACTAATACGATCTGTAGCCCAACGAAAAAAGCGTGTATACATATCATAAACGCCAATCTGATTTTGCGCCGTGCCGTGCTTGATATAGGTTTTCTTGATGCGCTCATCCACATGTTTGTACGGGCGGTTCGCGTTCTGGCTGTTGAAATTGTCCTGCCACGCATTGTACGGCGGGTTGCCGATGATGACTGAAATTTCGCGCTCGTTTTGCGCCTTGATGCGGGCGGCGTTCTCATCGACCAGCCCAAACAGTGAAAGCTGCTTCCCTTGATACGCAAACCCCATGTTGTCGAGCGTATCGACAAAAACGATATTCTCGAACGGCTCGTACTCGCCCGTAATCTGCTGATAGGTGTATTCGATGTTCAGATTGGCGATGTAGTAGGGCAAAATCGCGACTTCGTTGCAGTGCAGTTCGTGCTTGTATTTGTGTTTGAGCTGATGTTTGGGCAGATAGTCGAGCAACTCAGTGATAAACGTGCCTGTGCCTGTGGCGGGGTCGAGAATGTGAACATCTTTATCGCCGAGCGTTCGGCCGAAATGTTTGTGACACAAATAATCTGCCCCCTCAATCATAAAACGCACAATCTCGTTTGGCGTGTACACAATCCCCAGTCGATCCGCCCCTTTCGGGTTGTACGCCTTGTAAAAGTTCTCGTACAGCACCTTGAGAAACTTTTGCTTCTCCTGATGATCGTGAATCGCAGCGGCACGGGCGTTGATCGTCTGATAGTAGCCGCTCACTTTGGCGTCAATCTTGCGGCGGGTTGCGCCCTTGTAAAAAGTGCGCGTGACTGTGCCAAGCTCACGCGCGATCGCGTTCTCTTGGTGAAACTGCACCTCATCAAAAATCGTGTTGAATATCTCTTGCGTCAAAATGTGCTGGATAATCATTTCGCGCACGTCGCTTTTTTCAACAGCGGGGTTGATCGCATCTTGGGCGAGTTTGAGAAATTCGGCCGAAGCATTACGAAACTTTGCGTTCGTCTTAAACTGCTTCTCAATAATGTCGCGTAATTCGGCCGATAATCCTGGTACATCCGCCTTAAACTGCTCGATCGCCTCCCGAAACGCCCGTACCTCGCGGCTTTCATAGCTAACAAACGTGATCAGCAACGCATCTAAAGCCTCCACGTCCAGCATTTTCACACGCGCAATCTCTGCCCCCGCCTGAATCAACACGGCCGTTTCAGTGTCCTCATACAAAATATTGCTTGTCGGATAACCCTTTGCTGTCTTTCTCGCGATCTCATCATCCAACACATCTCCCGTATCTTTTGCCTCCCAATAACCCCAATCCTGCCGCAACGCATCCTTGAGCGTGCCGTCAGGCGTCACAAACTTTCGATTGGGCAGTCGATAGTTGATTTCTGGCACAAATTCCAGCCGGCGCGGACGTGCATAGTGCTGCACAAGATTATAAAACTCATTGCGGGTGGCACTCTCCTTGTCCGTTCCCCCATAGCGAATTTTACGATCAACCGACGCATGATACTGTTGAATTAACTGAATAGACAATGAAACACTCCTTGTAGATCTTTTTGTCCTATTTTATCACCCCGTTTCTGGGCGTCTAAGTGCGCCAAAAAAGTCCCCAGCCGGTGCAAACAGCTTGACAATCCAAGACACACCTCTGTCGATAATTTGACAGCTAATTGCTGGTAATTTCATGAACCCTACTCGTAAACTGGGCGTGTCTATCTGCAACTTTTCTCCTATACTATGTCCTAGGAGAAAGCGCCAATAAAGCGGAGCGTGCCAGACACAGATGATTTCTATTCCACATTTGTGCCTATGATAGATAGCTAGACAGCGACGTTGGAATTTGCCATACCACCTCGTTTATTCATCATAGTACCTAATTTTGTTAAACGCTTGCTCACATGGTTGCTTGAGAACGAAATTGATTGCACAGCTTGGCTGCACCACAGCCTATGGCCCTAGGGCTTTTGAAGAATCAAGTCAGTTTCCTTCTTAACTCAAAGTCTTATGAAAAGAAAACTTACCCTCTTATCCTTCTTTGTCCTTCTACTAATTGCCGCCTGTAGTTCAGAAACCGCGCTCGATCGCGCTCAAGCCGCGCTGGGCGAAGGTGACTACACAACAGCGATCACCGAATTTGATGCGTCACTTGAAAGCGATCTAGCACCAGCCGATCGGTTTGCCTCTCTAACAGGGCGTGCGGAAGCGCATTCTGGATCTGGTAATGCCGATTTGGCGCTTGCTGACTATGCGGCGGCGCTGAGCGTCATGACGGGCGAAGGCGAGCCAGCCGGCGATTTTGCCCAAGTGCGACGCGCACGGGTTGATCTGCTCTTTGCAAATGGGCAGGTTGCGGAAGCTGCGGCCGAGCTTGATGAGCTAATCACGTTGCAACCAGAGAATGGGGCGTTGCGCATGGAGCAGGCCAATCTGTATGCCAGTTTGGAGAACTGGGAAGCGGTTGTGACCACCACAAGTGCAGCCGTTGCGCAGGACGCAGCCAATTATGAGGCGCTTGCGATGCGTGGTGAGGCTAATTTGCAGCTTCGCAACTTTGAGGATGCGATTGCCGACTTGAAAGCAAGTTTACAGGGTGAAGTTGATGAAGCTTCGGCCGATGTGGACAGCAGCCGCCGCAGCAATTTAGCAGACGCCTACTTCCGTCTCGGACAGGCCATGTACAGCCTTGACGAACTTGACGAGGCGATCACCCAATACACAGCCGCGCTCGAATACGTCAGCACCCCAATTGAACAAGCGGACATTCTGGCAGAACGTGGATTTATTTACTCAGAGATGAATCAATATGACACGGCGCTTGCCGATCTCAGCCAAGCGATTACCCTCAACCCAGACAAAGCGATTACCTACTCGTATCGCTCTTACATCTACAGCGACCAAGAAGATTATGATGCGGCGATTGCAGACGCCAACCGTGCGATTGAGTTGGGGTCAGACCTTAGCCCAAATCAGCAATCAGCCATTTACCACGCACGCGCATGGGCTTATATCAACTTGGGCGAGTATGAGAACGCGGTTGATGATGCCAGCAATTCGATCCAGCTAGCGGGCGTTGACAATGAAAATGCGGCGCGTACCTACAATTTGCGCAGTCAAGCGAACCGTCGTTTGGGATTGCTTGAAAATGCATTTACTGATGCAAGCACGGCAATTGAGTTAGGTTCGGCCGATATTGGCGCACTCGATGGCTTCTACAAACAACGCGCCCGCGTCAGCCTTGACATGGAAGATTACGCCGCCGCGATTGCAGACGTCGAAGCTGCCATCGGGATCAGTGAAGCAACCGCTAGCAACTACGAGTTGCTGGCCGATGCTTACCTCGGCATGGGTGACATCGACAACGCGGTCAGCAACTACCAAAGCGCCATCGTGCTAGAGCCAGACAACCCGTGGCTTCACAACTACCTTGGCGACATCTATTACCAAAACGACTCCTACGCGAACGCAGAAATAGAATATCGTGCGGCTATCAGCATCGATGAAAACGTCAGCCTGTATCACGAAAATCTTGGTTTCGCCCTGCGCGATCTCGAAAAGTACACGGAAGCAGTTGATGCATTCACAACGTCACTTGCCATCGATCCTGATGCACAATTCTCATGGTTCGGCCGAGGCCACACCTACTATCTTCAAAGCGAAAACGATCTGGCGATTGCCGATCTGCAAAAAACGCTAGAGTATGATATTTCAGAAGGCCTAACTGAGTTTGTCAACAGCATGCTGGAACAGATGGGAGGGTAGGAAAAAGAGCGGGGAATGGAGAATGAAGAATAAAAACCATGCGTGTTCTTCATTCCCGTTCCCATTTCTCGCCTAAAAAACGGACAACCCACAAACGCGCATCCGCCTCCCTCTTCATTCTTTATTCAGCCTTCTCCATTTCTTCCTCCCCTTCTTCCCCCCTTCCTCATTTAGCGGTATTATTCTAGGAAATAGTGACAACAAACTGGGTCATCAGATTTTAGGTCAACATGAGGGTTGTTAAATTCTTGCGGCCGAATGCCTGAAACCCTGACACGCTGAAACCTCTTTAAAGGAACCTATGCCTACAACTAGTCGAGAAATTCATTTAGCCCGCCGCCCTATCGGCATTCCAACTCGTGAAGACTTTACCATTGCGACGGTAGAAATTGCCGATCCGAGTGAGGGCCAACTGTTGGTGAAAAACCTGTATATGTCAGTTGATCCCTACATGCGCGGACGTATGATTGATCGCAGAAGCTATGTGCCACCCTTCCAACTCGGTGAAGCGATGACGGGCGGCTGCGTGGGTGAGGTGATCGAATCGAATCACGCTGGCTTCCAAGTAGGCGATCATGTGCTTGGGTTTGATAGCTGGCGCGAATATTATTTATCGGACGGCAAGGGCTTACATCAGCTTGATAAATTTCTGCTGCCGCTATCAACCTACTTGGGCGTTGCGGGTATGCCAGGGCAAACAGCTTATTGGGGCTTGCTCGACATCGGCAAACCGCAAGAAGGCGAGACGGTGTTTGTCTCGGCTGCGGCGGGTGCGGTTGGTTCGATCGTGTGCCAAATTGCAAAACTCAAAGGCTGCACGGTGATTGGGAGTGCGGGTTCGGCCGAAAAAGTAGCGTGGCTAACCGACACGCTCGGCATTGACGCCGCATTCAACTACAAAGAAGTTGACAGCGTTGGCAAAAAGCTGCGCGAACTCGCGCCCAAAGGCATTGACATCTACTTTGAAAATGTCGGCGGCGATCATCTTGAAGGGGCGCTTGCCAATATGCGCGTGAACGGCCGCATCCCCGTTTGCGGCATGATCTCACAATACAACGCAACGGAAGCGGTCGCTGGGCCAAGCAACCTGACCAGCATTATCGGTAACCGTCTGCTGCTCAAGGGGTTTATCGTGAGCGATTATGGCGCTCGTTCGGCCGAGTTTTACGCCGACATGGCACTCTGGCTCTCGTCGGGCAAGGTCCAATACAAAGAAACGATCCATGAAGGGATCGAAAGCGCCCCTGATGCTTTCATCGGCCTATTCACCGGCACGAACATGGGCAAGATGCTCGTTAAATTATAAAAATGAAGAAATTTGAATGAAGAATGAGGAACAAGCGTTTCTTCTTTCTTCATTCTCTATTCCTCCATTCTCCATTTCTTCTATGCTTGTTCCATCCGCAATTCTCGTAAATGATGCCGTTGCAAACGGCTACGCTGTTGGCTCTTTTAATGTCGCCAGTCTGGAGATGATCGAAAGTGTGATTTTGGCGGCTGCGTTGAGCAAATCGCCTGTGATTGTGTCGACCAGTTCGGCCGAAGCACGCTATTTTTCGCCAGAGGTGGTGCGGCCGATTGTGCAAACGCTGGCTGAACGGCACGGCGTCACCTGTGCGCTGCATCTCGATCATGGCGATTCGTTTGAATTGGCAATGCGCTGTCTACGAGCGGGTTACACCTCGCTGATGTTTGATGGCTCCCACTTTGCGCTTGATGAAAATATTCAGCTAACTAAACAAGTGGCTGATGCGGCGCACGCGGTCGGGGTTTCGGTCGAGGGTGAGGTTGGTCGCCTGTCTGGGGTTGAGGATGATTTGGTCGTTTCGGCCGAACATGCCCATCTGACCGACGTAGACGAAGCAATCCGCTTTGTGGCCGAAACAAACGTCGATTTGCTTGCCGTCGCGGTTGGGAACGCACACGGCTTCTATCTACAAGAGCCACAGCTAGATTTTGAACGCATTGAGCAAATCTACAGCGGCGCAAACGTCCCCATCGTCCTACATGGCGGCACGGGCATCCCCGTCGAGGACATCCGTCGCGCCTCCACGCTTGGCATTGGCAAAGTCAACATCGCCTCGCGCATCCGTCGCAAGTACATGCAAACGGTACATCAGACGCTTGCCCCCGACCCCAACACAACCGAAGTTCGCGACATCATGACGGCTGCGAAAACAGCAATCATCGCTGAGATCAGCGTTTGCATGGGCGAATTACAATCGGCCGGACGGGGTTAGAAGAACATACTCAGTGGTCGGTATTTGGTAAATCAAACCAAATACCGACCGCCATCCTTAAGGCTCATCCATAATCATCTGATTCGCGATTACGGTCACATCCTTGACTGAGGACATTTGCGCTTGCATTAGGCGCATGAAGCGACTTTGAAATTGGCTCATCGCGTAATCTGTGAACTCGCCGACTTCAAGGCCAAAGGGCATGCTTGGGTAACGTGTAAACAGTTCACTAATGATGCTCATGGCGATGGGGAGCAGGCTATTGAGTGTGTCTTGTGCCGTTTGCCAGAGTTCAGGTTCGGCCGAAATCAGACGGCTCAACAGATAAACGCCATACGCTATATGCCGCGACTCATCCTGCTTGAGCTTGTAAATCCCATACCGCAACCCTGGCATCAGATCGTTACGCTCCAACGCGGTAAAGAAGGCATGATACCCTGTCTCTGCCAAAACCCCTTCCACAATCATATTGTAAGTCACAGACGCAATGACTTGTGCTTTGGCAGATGAATCGCTGTGCAGCGCTTGTAACGCTTCGGGCAGCTTGTGGTTAAGCAGTAGATCATAGGAGGGAGTACTAAAGCGGGTGAGATCGCCTGTTTCGACGGCGACGGTGGTTAGAAATCGGCCGAAAAAGTCCACATGCTTTGCCTCTTCCCACAGAAATGTCGTCAAAAACATCTCCTCTTCTAAGCGCCCTTCCCGCGCAATCACCATGATCAGTGGCAGCAAATCGAGCGTAACTGCTTCTTCTCCAGCCTGAAACAGTGCTGTCAAATGCAATAGCACTTCTTGTTCAAGCTCAGACAGGTTGAGCCAGTCCGCCCGATCCTGTGTGAAATCAATGTCGGAGGGGTTCCAAACACCAAGCTTTTTCGCCTTTTCAAAAAGGCGCATGGCGGGTGAAGTGCGGTCTAAGCCGCGTGTTGTTGTTGTGTAGGAAGTACGAGGAGAGGTCATAAGAGAAATGAAGAATGTTGAATATTGAATGAAGAAATTTAGACCAACAGCATATGAGGCAACACCTCTAAACTGAATCTTGTTATCTTAACTTAACGGGCAAACTCCGCAAACGATGCCACCCTGGGAAATTCTGAATTTCTAATTTGTCAGGATCGATAGCTAAACTCAAATTTGGATTTCGAGCAAGTAAATTACGCAACGCCGTAATCGTTTCCATCCGTGCTAGCGGTGCGCCCAAGCAATAATGGATACCTTGCCCAAAACCGAGATGCTTATTCGGTGTACGGGCGATGTCAAACACCTCTGGATTCTCGAAGACAGACGGATCGTGATTCGCCGCTCCGAGTAACGGCATAATTGGCTTCCCTTTGGGGATCGTCACACCATGCAACGTAATGTCTTCTTTTGGATAGCCCATTTTTGTACCGTGAATCGGTCCGTTGAAACGCAAGACTTCCTCCACAGTAGACCCCATCAATGTCGGTTCAGCTTTAAGCCGCTCTAGCTGTTCTGGATGCATCAGCAGCGTATGGACTGCGTTTGTGATTAGATGCACGGTCGTCTCATACCCCGCGATAATCAGCAGAAAAATCATAGCCACCAATTCATCTTCGGTCAGTTTGTCGCCATCTTCCTCTGCTTCAATTAATGCTGTCAGAATGTCGTTTTTGGGGTTAGAACGCTTCTTTGCAACAAGTTCACGGCAGAATTTGACTGCTTTCGGCATATCCCACA
>JBMZDF010000130.1:0-13025 GCA_049614105.1 Promineifilaceae bacterium (SeqCode) | reverse complement strand
GAGCGCCTGCCCTACCCACCAGGGTTGACCAAAGAGGAAACTCGCCAGTCGCCAATGTTTTGCGTCAACCCTAATCACGTGATCGGACTTGCCACAAACGCCTGCGTTTACATGTGCCTGCGTCCGCACGGACCTGATCAAGTTGCAATTCGCTGGGGCGTCATTTCAACAGCGGAGCCAGACGATCAATCTGCCATTGACTACGTTAAACTCTGCCATGAGTTCAATGAAGAAGACAAGACAAAACTTGAAACATTGCAGATCGGTCTAAAATCTCGCTATCTGAAAACAAATTACCTTGCTCATGCAGACTATGAAGGTGTTATCTGGGACATGTATCAATTTATGGCGAAGCGGCTGGCAAGCGATGTAGAAATATAGAAATGTAAAGGAAGAACGCTTCGATGCTGATAAAGTGGCCTGAGAAGTTGCCCGCCAATATTCGGCCAATTGTTGATTTTCCTACCCCCATTGGGGCCAATCAAAATGAAGATGGTGTTCAATGCTCCCTTTTGAACACCATCCAAAAGTATTTTCAAGATAATCCATAATGCCAAAATTTTACTCGATTGATGAAGCACGCCGATTGGCGCAAAAGCGTATGCCGCGCCTGATGTTTGATTTTGTGGATGGGGCGGCTGGCAGCGAAATTGCAAAACGGCTTAACCGTGAAGCACTGGACGAGATTCGTTTGCAGCCGAGGGTGTTGATCAATGTTGATCAACGCAGTTTGGAAAAGGAGATTTTCGGCCGAAAATACAGCCTCCCCTTCGGCATCGCCCCCATGGGCATGTGCAACCTCGCATGGCCCGGCGCAGACAAACTGCTCGCCGACGCCGCCGTCAAATACAACATCCCACACACCCTCTCAACCATGTCCTCCAGCAGCATTGAGGATGTCGGCAACTGGGCAGGTCAAAATGCGTGGTTCCAACTGTATGTTTCACAATCGGACGACTTGGCGATGGAGCTAATTGACCGCGCCAACGCGGCCAACTACCCCGTGCTGATGCTGACTGTCGATGTGCCACAGGTCGCGCCACGTCGTCGTGATTTACGCAACGGGTTTGGGATGCCTTTTCGTATTGGCCCTAAACAGTTTATTGATTTTGCCACGCATCCGCAGTGGTCACTCACGACTTTATATCGCGGTGCGCCACAGCTTGCCAACATTATCACAAGCAAAGCGGGACAAAACTTTAGCCGCAACGCCAGCCGTGGGCGTGTTGATTGGGACTTTCTCAATCGGGTGCGCGATCGCTGGCCGCGTAAGCTGGTTGTCAAAGGGATTATGTCATCGGCCGATGCCAAACGCATCAGCGAGAGCGGCGCAGACGCGATCTATGTGTCAAACCACGGCGGACGTCAGCTTGATAGTTCACCTCCCGCCATCCAAATGTTGCCGCTTATCCGAGAAGCAGTCGGCGAGGACTTCCCGCTTATCTTTGACAGCGGCATCCGCAACGGTGAGGGTGTGATCAAGGCGCTGGCGCTCGGAGCAGATTTTGTCATGCTCGGCCGACCCTTTCTCTACGGTGTCGGTGCGGCAGGCCAGCAAGGGCTTGAAAATGTGATCGACGTACTCAGCAACGAAATCAGCGTCACGATGGCACAGCTCGGCTGCACAGAAGTTGAAGCGATCGACCACCAAATGCTTGTTGCCCAGAAATAAAGTCAAATGACATTCGATTAGAGATGGGTGTGTTTCATTTGAGTAAAAAGCGGTGGCTGAGCTTGTCGAAGCCTGAGCTTGTCGAAGCCTGAGCTTGTCGAAGCCTGAGCTTGTCGAAGCCTGAGCCCAGTCGAAGCCTGAGCGACATGCCGCTGCGACTTCGACTAGCTCAGTCTACGTTATCATCACCAACCTATTTGAAACACACCCGTTAGAGATGGAGAAACAGATGAAAATTCGCGGAGGTGCCTTACTGGCACGTGCTTTACAGGAAAAAGGCGTTGAGCAGGTCTTTACGCTGAGCGGTGGGTTTTGTAACCCCGCGCTCGAAGGATTTATGCAATGCGAAATTCCTGTTATCAACTCGCCACATGAGCAAGTTGCAGGACATTTAGCCGATGGTTACACGCGCATCACGCGCAAGCCAGCGGTTTGTTTAGTTGGCCCCGAAGGGTTCGCCAATGCGATTCCTGCCATGATGGAAGCTTGGGGGGAGCGGTCACCCGTCATTTTTGTGACAGGATCGAGCACGCTCAAGCGGCAGGGCAGCGGCGGGTTTAAGGAAATCAACGATGTCGCGATTGCGGCCCCGCTGACTAAATACAGCGTGCAGATTACGCACGGCGAACGCATTCCTGAATTTGTCGATCGCGCGTGGAAAATTGCGACCAGCGGCTACCCTGGCGCGGTTCATTTGAGCTTGCCCGTGGACATTATGTTTAGCTCGTTTGATGTTGAATCAGGCCGAGATGAACGCCCTTTCAACCGTCGCCCGCGCCGCGCCCCACGCGCATGGCCTTGTCCAGAGGATCTGGAAGAAGTGCTGACCACCGTTGCCAAAGCAGAGCGTCCCGTTCTGATTGGCGGTCACAGCGTTTGGTGGTCTGGCGCAGAACGTAAATTAGAGGAAGTGGGGCTAAAACTTGGGATTCCCGTTTTTAACGTACCTTATCACCAAAAATTGCTGGGCGAAGAGTGCGAGGCGTACATGGGTCTGGCGGACATTCATCAATACCCGCCCTCAAAATTTGCGCTGCACCGTTCAGATGTGGTGATTATGATTGGCGGACGCCTAGATAATCAGATGAATTTTGGCAATCCGCCTTTTTTCCCTGCCACAACGACGCTGGTTTGTGTCAATGGGTCACATGAGGAACTGGAGCAGAACCGTTCGGCCGATATTCCACTCCTCAGCGATCCGGGCGCATTTCTTGACGCCATGCTCGCACTAGGCGCATCAGATCGATGGCAACTTGGTCGCGACTGGTTCGACACAAACCGCATCAAGCGTGGCGAATGGGTTGAACAAACGCTGGCCGACATCCCCACCCTAGAAGAAACGGGCGGCAAACTGCACCCGCTACAACTGGCGCTTGACGTACAAGAAGCGATGGGCGACGACGATTGGCTCGTGATCGACGGCGGCAATACGCACTTTTGGTCGGAAATTGCGATCAACATCGCCGGCTGGAAAGGGCAAAAGCTCGCCAATATTCTGCACCCTGGCACATTTAGCATGCTTGGCGTCGGCGTCTCGTTTGGGATTGCGGCGAAGCTAACGCACCGCGAGAGCAATGTGGTGGTGATTAGCGGCGACGGGGCGTTTTTGTCTGGCGGGCTGGGCATTGAAGCCGCCTTCCAAGAGAATTTGCCGATTACAGTCATCATCGACAACAACGGTGGGCTGGACTGCATTTCACAGCAGCAGGAGCGCCTGTTTAACAACGGCACGCACTTCGCAACCGACTTCCGCGATATTCCTTTCCACGCGATGTTTGAAGGGTTAGGCGGTTATGGTGAACTGGTTGAACGGCCCGAGGGGTTGATTCCCGCTGTGAAACGGGCAATGGCCAGCGGCAAAACGGCCTGTGTCAATGTCAAAACGAAGGGCTACATCAGCCCAATCGTGCTGGCGACAACGAGCAAGCGGGATAAGGCATCGATTGAGTAAGGGCGTTTGTAGAGAATGATTATGATGGGTGGAGCAATAGGTTCGGCCGAATTTATTGCCTCCACCACTCAATGGGGCAGCCTGCGAACAATTTATACAAGTTGGGACACGATATCTGCCACTTCCGCAGCGCAACCCCATGCCATGCCGTGCCCATCTTCGCCATGCCCATAGTTGTGGATGATTGTACAACGAGTAGATAATGCCTCTGATTCAAGACGCACACGCGACCGACCTGGGCGCAGCCCCACTTTATGTTCTAGGATCTCAGGGTCACTGAGCAAGGGATTAAACTCAGCACAGCGTGCGATAATTGCATCGGCCGTGGCTTGTTCAGGCGAGAGGGTCCAATTGTTAACCTGTTTTGTGCCGCCTAAAATGCAGTCATGTTGGCGTGGAATGATGTAAGTCGGTTCGCCTCGCCATGTCATGCTAAATAGGTCAGGAGTTAACCCTTCTGGTTTGCGAATACGCACAACTTGCCCACGCATCGGGTAACAGGCTGAGTCGTTAGCCAGTTGTGCCGCCCATGCACCAGAACAATTGATAATAACAGGGTGAGCCTCTGCCAGATCAAGCAAATTATCAATATAACGTTGCTCAATTTGTCCTCCTAATGCATGGTAATGACGCATCAAATAGGCCATATAGATTGGCGTATCAATTAGCGGAATGCGCATTCGGAAGCCATCAGAATAGTTGCCGCGCAATGTTGAGCAATCAAGGCGCTCAAACTCATCGACAATATCTAGATAAGGCGGGTCGGGCAATGGATCGTGGCTTAGTTTATTGAAATAGCGAAAAAAGACGCCCGTTTCAGGATCGTTTGAGAGGTTATTCAACACATCATAAGCAACGCGGCCCCAGCCAAGGACACGTTTTTCTGGCTCCCCAGTTGGAAACCAATAGGCGGCTGCCACATCAGATGTTGTGTTGGGCGACAGTGCATTTGCCATAATTGTCACGGACGCCCCTTGTTCCAACAGGCGAATCCCACTTGTCAGGCCAATGACGCCCGCACCAATAATAACGATCTGTTTTGATGTTTGTTTTGTCATAATATAGTCTGAGTAGATCACAAAAGTTGCGATCAATAAACCTCAGAGGTTTGTTGTCGTCTACTCTGGTTTATACATAAAAACCCCTGAGGTTTTTGTTAATGACTACTTGCAACTTTGATTTCAAGCACTTTTTGTGGCGCACTTAAGCGAACTGAGGGGCATCAACTCGATTCCGTAATGTGCCAACGCCGCCAACTGAGATTTCTAGCTCATCGCCTGCTTGCAGGAAGCGCTGTGGCTGACGACTGCCGCCCGATCCTTCTGGCGAACCCGTTGCGATCAAATCGCCTGGGCGCAGATCGATAGTGTGCGAAATGTAGGCGATCAGCTCTGGGATCGAAAAGACCATGGCGGCGGCTGTCGTATCCTGAACCAATTCGCCGTTGAGTCGCGTTTGTAGCGTCATAGCAAATGGGTCGTCGATCTCATCGGCCGTCACCATCCAAGGGCCGCAGCCACCTGAGTTTGCAAAATTTTTGCCAGCATGGACGCTGTGCCTTTGCCAGCCGCGCACCGACCCATCATTCATGATCGTGTAGCCCGCGATATGGTCAAGCGCATCCTCTTTGGCAATGTGTCGCCCTGCTTTGCCGATCACAAGCGTGATTTCCCCCTCATAATCAAACGTTGCCGCCGCATCGCCTGTTGGCAGTTCAAGCGGCGCATCATGCCCAACCAGCGTGCCGTCTAGCTTTGCAAACAGGATAATGTTCTTTGGTGGTGGCATAATCGTGTTGTCGATTGGGTACCGTTTGGGGTAGTTAATGCCCACGCAAATAATACGCGGCGGATTGTGGACTGGCGGGAGGAGGTTTAGCGATGAAAGCGGTCTGAGTGCTGATATTTCCTCAAGAGAAGAACCTATATCGGCCGCCAACAGCCCGACCGCATCGGCCGCCAGCAAATCCCGAACGGTTGGATACCTCTCTCGAAAACGGGCGGTCGCTTCAATCAATTCATGGTCGATGACAACACCATAGCTGACCGTGTTATCATCTTGAAAGCTTGCTATTTTCATGGGGTGGGAGTGGGAGGCAAGACCGTCTTGCTCCAGATTTCTAAAATTTTGATTCTTTACGACGCACAATGGCGCTTATGACTTCATTGTAGGGAGTTGGAATGCCAAGGCGTTGACCCAGTTCAACCGCCATCCCGTTAATCGCGTCGATTTCGGAGCGGCGACGCGCATAATGATCGTGCAACATCGACGGTTTAGCATGTGGCATTCGATCAACAAAGGTGGTGACGTAGGCAAGTGGATCATCGAACGAAAAATTGATGTTCATTGCGATGCCCAGATTGTACGCTTCTTGAGCGCAGCCAAGCGCGATACGCCAGAGCGCGGGATCGCTTTGCAATTCGCCCAGCGTGACGTCAAAGGTCGTGCAGGGGCCTGCGGTGGTGATATTGCACAGGTATTTTTCCCAGATGAGTTGGTTAATGTCCTCAAACGCTTTGGCGCTAAAACCTGCCTGTTGCCACAGCTTTGTCAAATTTTTCAGGCGCTCCGTCATGCCGCCGTGCAGTTCACCCAAGCGGATCAGGTTCATTGCGTTGTGATGGGCGTGCCCTGGGGCTTTCATCGATGCGCCGAAACCGGAGGCGACGCCCAACAGCACGTTGTCGGTTGGCATATATTCCGCGATGCGTTCGCCTGCGCCCAGTCCGTTTTGGATAGTGACAACGAGTGAGTCGGCCCCCATTTGTGGCGCGATCGCTTTGGCGGCGGCGCTGACGCCAGACGCTTTGGTTGCGATAATGTAGAGGTCGCAGGTTCCCGCTTCGGCCGAATCAACCGTCGCACAAATCCCCTTCACCGTTCGATCGCCACTCGCCCCCTCAACGCGCAACCCTGTGTTGTTGATCGCATCAATATGCGCTTGCCAAAGGTCAACCGCCCACACCTCATGGCCTGCGTCAGCGAGTAGCCCCGCGTAGATAGACCCCATTGCGCCCGTGCCGAATACCATTATTTTCATTGCATCTCCGAGATAGAAAGCCTGTTTAAACAGGCTTCATTTGTGTTTTGGGCAGTCTGATGTCAAATTGGGCGCGGAGCTTGGCGTCTGTTTCGGCCGAAATGTGCGTAGGATAATGTGACGCCAAAATTGCCTTTGTCTTCATCTTTGCCACCGCACGAATATCAAGCGACCCCGCGTCCTCCCACTCCTGCGCCGACTTGCGATCGGCGATCTCAGGATAAAGGAAATCGGACTGCATTCGTTTGTACGTCTCAGGATGGCCCAAGAAATGCCCTTCGCCGCGCACAATCTCGCTAATCATCCCCGTTGCTAGCGTCTCATCATTGATCTCAATTGGGCTGAGCGAACGCATCACGCCGCCCAGCATATCATTGTCAATCACGTAGCTTTCAAAAGCGACACTCATTAGCCCTGCATGCATTCCGCACGCTTGGGTGACTAAATTAGAGCCAGCCTGCGCCGCCAACGTGACGGTCATGCTCTTTTCGTAGCCGCTTTGGGCGTCTGCGAGCTTGCTGTCGGTTGCGCCCGCGATGCTAGAGTTGGGCAGCTTGTAATATTGTGCGACCTGTGCCGTGGCGGCCATGATGAGCGCCTGTTCGCCGCTGCCGCCGCTAAAGCCGCCCGTGCGTAGATCGGTAATCATCGGCCGAACGCCCATAATTATCTTGGCATCTGGATTAATGAGCCAAGCGAAAATCATGCCAGCGAGCGCTTCGGCCGAATTTTGCGCAATCGTCCCTGCCATCGTGACGGGGGTTGACGCGCCCACCTGACTAAACACGTTGCTATGCACTGGAATGCCCAGCTTGACCGCCTCAGCCATTACCTCAATCGATTCTTTATGCAGACGCAGCGGCGGCACAGCATGATTGACATGGAACGACACAAAAGGACGTGCTTCAAATGCTTCGCGCGAACCAGCAATTGTATAGAACATCTCCGCCAGCGGTGCAACATGTTCAGGCAACGTGACGCTTGTGAGAACGTGCTTCGTTGTGCCAACGAGCGACGCATAGACGGTGTTGACATCCAGTAACCAGTCGTTCGGCATATCGCGGGCGACAAGCGAGCGGCTAAAAAAGTGGATGTTGTCGAGCCTATCGGTGAGCCGCGCTGCGTTGTAAAGGTCGTATAATGTCGAGTTGCGATAACGTCCCGTGTCCAAATCGACAACCTGTGGGGCAGCGCCCCCTGTGCCAAGGTAAACACGTGCGCCCGACAAAGCGATATCGTGTTCGGGCGTTTGTCCGCAGAGCATAAAATCTCGCCGACAACCAGCTAGAAATTGATCAATGAGTGTGTTGGTGAAGGTGAGCCGTCCTGTTGCGCTCAGGCTGCCGCCCCGTTTGATAACACTGTCGCTGACAAGTTTGGGAACCTCAGAGACACCGATATGGGTGAGAATGTGACGGATGGCAGCGTCAATTTTGGGGAGGTCTTGGTTGGAAATCGGCCGAAATTTGCCCCCTTCCACACCTGACCGCGCTGGCGAAATCGTTGCGTTCGTTTGTGGCCGATCTGCATTATCCTGCCCACGTCGTCCCCGTCGCGATCTTCTTGTTGATTTGCGCTTTTTTGCACCAGTAAATTCAGACACGCAGCATATCCTTTGAGTAATTACAAAGCGTTTAGGGCAGTCTCAAAAATCAAACCGCACCATTAATGAGCGCCCTATTTTAGTTTGCATGTCAGCAAGGTCAAAATTAAATCAAGGGGGTGCTGTCAACTCCATGAAGATGATAGGAATTGTATCGAATGAGTCGACAATCCCCGACTCTTTTCGTACAACTTGGATAGTCATTAGTATCGTTAAGTGGACTATCGTCCGTTTGTCGAAATCATAGCAGCCAGCATAGTCCGTGTCAACGAACCAACGTTAGAATTAGAGCAATGATTGACAGTAAAAACAGTGCCTCTATCCAATTGTTTGCCCCAAGTTCTGGAGAAAATACAACCGCCCCACGCAAGCGAGCCGATGCGGTTGCCAATCGCAAATTGATCCTCGCTACGGCACAACGTCTATTTCATGAAAACGGCGTTGAAAACGTCACCATGTCCGAAGTTGCGCGTGCCGCACAAGTTGGCAAAGGGACACTTTACCGCGCTGTTGCAAACAAAGGCGAGCTTTGTTTTGCGTTGATGGATGAAGATTTGCGCTTGTTTCAGAATCAAATTTTTGGCATGCTAAATGAGATGCATACTATCCCTGCGCTTGGCAAACTCACCAAATTTCTTGATCGGCTGACGCGCTTTTTTGACGTACACTCTCTGTTGATGTTAGAGGCGCAAGCGCACGGTTTGTCATTGGCGATACGAGGCCCGATTAATCAGACCTCTTTGCACGGTTGGTTTCATCAGACGGTGGTAAAGTTGGTGCAGAAGGCGCAGCTTGAAGGGACCGTTTCGGCCGAAGCAGACGCCGCCTACTTGAGCGATTTAATCCTTGCCCCGCTCAATCCAACGCTGTTTCGCCATCAGCGGCACGTTGTCGGCCTTTCGCTCGATGAAATGAGCCTAGGGCTGAGACAATTTGTTTTGCACGGTATCGTTTCAAAAACGATGTAACTTAACGCTTTACAGTGGAAAAGCGTATTTCAGTCGCTTAATTTTGGTCAAATCGGAACAATGACCTGCTAATTCACTGGTCTACCGACGTAGTGAGCTACTAGAATAACCTTATGATAAAACGGACGCTTATTTTATTGATGCTTGGCTTGCTATTTACGGCTTGTCAAGATCAGACGGATGATTCCTCAACGCCAGCAGATGCGCCAACGCTGGTTGTTGCAACAGATGCAGATTCTGAGTTGGGGGATGGGGTGGATTCGGCCGAAACCGCACCCGAACCACCACAAGGCGTCCAAGACGTCCAGTTTAGCGAACTCGTCGTCGGGGCATCGGGCAACAACAATTACGAGTTTATTGAGTTGTACAATGGCTCCGATCTGCCCTTTGATCTGAACGGTCACGAACTAATCTATCTACAGCGCAGCGACCGCGATATTGTCACGGTAGCCACATGGACACAGTCCGCCAATATTCCGCCGCATGGTCATTATTTGCTGGCACGTGAAGGGCAAGACGTTGGCGCAGCGCCCGACGCTCTATTTGACACACCGCTCTCAAACAAAAACGGTGGCTTGGCTTTACGCAGCCCCGATGGCGAGGCGTTGGCGACTATTTCCTACGGTGCTGACGCTCCCACCGACTTTATCGTGACAAACCCTGCTGACGCCCCCACTGGCGGCGAAAGCATTGCCCGCAAATTAGACGGCGACCTGTACCAATTTGACGCGGCGCACAACGCTGATTTTGCGCTGACCAGCAGCCCCACGCCGCAAAATTCAGCAAGCGCACAGCTTTATACAAACCCACAACAGCTCCAAGTTTCAATTGAATTACCAGATGAAGCACAGCCTGGCAGCGAATTTTCTATTTTGCTGCGGGTGCGCAACGAGAGCGACAGTGATGCGGATAATGCGCAGCTTGTGATGCCTTTAGACGCCAGCTTAACACCGCTCAATCTGCCCGATTACGCGACGGCGGCCGATGGGCAAATCGTGTGGACGTTTGACACGGTTAAAGCAGGAACAGCATTGACCGAACCGCTGTTTTTACAAGCGCCCTACACCGTTTTAGAGTCCAATTTGTCAGGCGTTTATGCGCTGGCCGACGCCTTCCCCGCTAAATTTGCAGAGCCACAGCCGTTGGTTGTGGCAGGTGGCGCAATTCCGATTGGCATTGCCCGCGACCTGCTCGACACCGTTGTGACGGTTGAGGGCGTGACGACAATGTACACGGGCGGCTTCTACGCAGGCAGCACCAGCAGTAAGTTCTATATCGAAGACGAAACGGGCGGCATTCAAGTGTTCGCTGACGGCGGTATCGATGACGTGCGCGTTGGCGTTGGCGAGAAAGTGCAGGTCACAGGGCGCATCACGCTCTATCGCGACTCGATCGAGATTATCCCCATTGACAATAATGCCGACATTGTTGTGCAAGGTGATGCAGAAGCAACGCTTGAGCCAACTGAAATCTCGGTTGCGGAAAATGAGGTTGAGCGTGAACTGTTGGGGCGTTTGAACATTATTGAAGGGGAAGCGACCCGCATTGAGGAATTTAGCTTTTCTTATGAGGTCGATCTGACCGATAACGCGGGGGTCAGTACGCTTGTTTATATTGAAAAGGATACGGGTGTTTCGGCCGAAACCCTCGACCTAGGCGAAACCTATCGCGTGACGGGCATCAGCGAATTTTATAGCTCGCGTCGCCAACTCAAGCCGCGTTTCCAAACAGATATTGCGCAGGTATTCCCACCAGAGGTGCGCGTCACTTATTTGTCGCCGCCCAATATTCCGATTGAGGAAGCGGCCGAAATGCACATCATTGTGAGCAACTATCGACCTGAGCCGCTCAGTAAAATCCGCATCGCCGCCTCTCTGCCGCGTATCGCCACCACTGGCGCGTATGGCAACTTTTTGAGCGCGTCGGGCAACGGCAAGCTTGGCAACGACCAGATCGTCTATTTTGCGTCTGATATAGTGCTGGCAATGGGTGAGTCGATTAGCTTTACTTTTTCGGCCGAACTGTTCTCCAAAGGACTCGCCACAACAGAAGTGCTGGTCACCAGCGACAACGAAACGGACCTACAGATTGTCCAAGCAAACCGCCTGTTTGTTGGCAGCAACGTGCCAATTTGGGCGATTCAGGGCGAGGGTGAACGCTCCCCTTATGTGCGCCAAACGCTAACAACAGAAGGGATTGTCACAGGCGTTTTCCCCGAACTGGGCGGCTTCTTCATCCAAGAAATAGACGACTCCAACACGGCAACCTCAGATGGTTTGTTTGTGATGTTGACGGCGGGTGAAGATGCGGAGACAGACGTCCAAGGTGGCGATTATGTGCTGGTCAGCGGTCGCGTGCGCGAATTGGCAGGCCAAACGACACTCGACGCCAGCGATGGCGAGGTGACCATTGCCAGCAACGGCATTGTGCTGCCAAACGCCGCAGCACTTGATCCGCCGCTCGATCCGCAGCAAGCGGCAGCCTATTTTGAAGCACGCGAAGGCATGTTGGTTGCGATTAATGAGCCAGCGGTGGCGACTGCGCCAACAACCCGCTTTGGCGAAACGGTCTTTGTGTTAGCCAAACATGGAATCAGCAGCGTGACACGCGACGAGGAGATTGGCTACCTGATTGGCGTCGATGATGGCTCGACCATTTCGCATCAGTCGGGCGATACGCTTGACGTGCGGTTTGCTAAAAATGAGCAGGTTGCGTCGGTGACGGGGCCGCTTGCTTATACGTTTGGCAGCTACAAAATTGAGCCGATTGAGGTGGTGAAGGGGTCTGATTCGGCCGAAATTATCCTCCCCTCCCTCGATCTCGAAGACAATCAACTCGCTTTTGCCACCTACAACGTCGAAAACTTCTTCGACCGTTTCGACCCACACCCCAGCAGCCCGCCCAAACCGGGACGTGCTGCGCTAGCCACCAAGCTCGAAAAAATCGCGGCTAGCATCGTTGCGATGGACGCCCCCGCCGTAATCGGTTTGCAAGAGGTCGAAAATCTGGGCTTGCTTGAGGACCTTGTCGCCCTAGAGACGCTTGCGCCCTTTGGCTACTCGCCCTACCTGCTCGAAGCGGTTGATGGTCGTGGGATCGATGTCGGCTATCTGGTGCGTGATGAGTTTGTCAACGTCAAAAGTGTTACACAGCATCCGATGCCCGACGGCAGCTTGAGCCGCCACCCGCTCGTTTTGCGGGCCGACATTGCGGGGCGCGACATTGCGATTATCAACGCGCATTTGACCTCGCTTTCAGGTGGCGAGGAGGCGACTGAGCCAATTCGTCAGGCGCAGGCGGCATGGCTGGCTGAACTGGCGGTGCAGTTCCAAACGGAAGGGGCTGATGTTGCCGTGTTAGGCGATCTCAACTCGTTTTGGCAAACGTCGCCGCTTGATGCGCTGGAATCGGCCGAATTAACCCACGTCTACGAAGTTATCCCGCGCAGCGAGCCGCTCCCCTACACGTACATTTACGAAGGGCGCACCCAATCGCTCGACCACATTCTGCTATCAGACGGTTTATTCGATGATTTGGTCGATGTGGTGGCGTTACACCTCAATGCGAACTATCCTTTAGCGGCGGCCGATGATATTTCGGCCGAACGCACCTCTGATCACGATCCGCTGATCGCCATTTTTGAAATGGATAGATAGACTGTGTGCTCTGTTGGGCAAACAGCCTAATTTGATTTTGGGTGCATTTCATTTGAGTAAAGAGCGGCGGCTGAGCCTGTCGGTGGCTGAGCCTGTCGGTGGCTGAGCCTGTCGGTGGCTGAGCCTGTCGGCCTG
>JBMZDF010000129.1:0-13108 GCA_049614105.1 Promineifilaceae bacterium (SeqCode) | reverse complement strand
GAGAGTAGGTCATTGCCAATGATTCAATTCTGATATGGCCACAGTAGTGGCAGAAACAAATCGGTTGATGTGTGTGGTAGATACGAATAAGTATCCACAACATACATCAGCCGTTTTTGTTTTTCTGGGTGGGAATGGGTTGAGGAAGAGGATCAAAGTTATAAGTTGGGATGTGGAATGAGGATATGCGATGCATATCCTTTTTGTATTTATGATGTTGTGACGGGCTTGTGACGGTATCGTGACGCTTGTCTTGTAGACTGAGGTATACCAGTTGACTATTTGTTCAGACAGATACTCATCAAACGTTTCTAGACAGATTTCACAATACGGAGAATAAAAATGACTTCTAGCAATTTATATAGTGTAGAAAATCAATGGGGCGGGTCCTCAGCACCTTGGCATCAAGGTGGAACGTGGCTTATTGGCGGGCGTTCGGGTCAGAAAGTTGTTGCCGTGGACGTTAAGTCTAATGATGATGGCAAAACGCTGACAGGCACAATGACCTATGCAGGTGAAGGCCCCATTGGTTTCAAGGCTAGTATGAATATGAGCAACACATATGATGTAGAAAACCAATGGGGCGGGTCTTCTGCACCTTGGCATCCTGGCGGGACGTGGATTATCGGCTGTCGTGCAGGGCAGCATGTTGTTGCCGTTGACATCAAGTCAAATGATGGTGGCAACTCATTTAATGGCACGATGACCTATGCGGGTGAAGGCCCCATCGGGTTTAAAGGTGCAGCGGCTAACGGTGGTGCATATCGAGTTGAAAATCAATGGGGCGGCTCATCAGCACCTTGGCATCAAGGGGGAATTTTTGTGCTTGGTGCGCGTGATGGGCAAAATGTTGTTGCCGTTGAAGTAGGGTCAGATGATGGTGGTCAGACATTAAACGGAACGATGACTTACGCAGACGAAGGCCCTATCGGCTTTAGAGGCGCTCTTTTTGGCAGCGACAACTATACGGTTGAGAATCAGTGGGGCGGTTCGTCAGCACCTTGGCATCCTGGAGGGGTTTTCGTGATTGGCACACGTGCTGGGCAAAATGCGGTTGCTCTTGAGGTTGGGTCTGATGATGGTGGTCAAACGCTAGCTGGGACCATGACCTATGCTGGTGAAGGGCCTATTGGATTCCGAGGCGTGCAGCTTCCCTAAAAAATAAAAGACACTGTAGTAAAAAAAGGACATGCGATGCATGTCCTTTTTTGTTTTTGATAATGTTATTTGAATATCAGATTTGGACGCTGGCTGATAAGGCGGCATTGAGATCGACGAGAATATCTTCAATATTCTCGATGCCGACGCAGAGGCGGATCATGTCTGGGGTGACACCTGCGGCCGTGAGTTCAGACTCGGTAAGCTGGCGGTGCGTTGTCGATGCTGGATGAGAGGCTAAGGATTTGGCATCGCCAATGTTGACAAGACGCTTGAAGATTTTGAGCGTGTCGTAGAATTTAACGCCTGCATCGAAGCCACCCTTGACGCCGAAAGACATGAGGGCGGATGGACGCCCGTTGGTATATTTTTGTGCCAGTTTATGGTAAGGAGAGGTTGGGAGACCTGCATAGCTGACCCATGCAACACGAGGATGGGTTGATAGGAACTGTGCCACCTTCATTGCGTTTTCGGTGTGCCGCTCCATGCGTAGCGGTAGGGTTTCGATGCCCTGTAGGATGAGGAAGGCGTTCATGGGGCTGAGTGCTGCGCCTGTGTTGCGTAATGGAACGGTGCGAGCTCGGCCGATGAAAGCCGCAGCCCCGAACGCCTCTGTGTAAACAACCCCATGATAGGAGGGTTCAGGAGAACTGAGTCCAGGGAAACGATCTGGATGATCTGCCCAGGGGAATTTACCCGAATCGACAATAATGCCGCCAAGCGTTGTGCCGTGGCCGCCCATGTACTTTGTTAGCGAATGAACGACGATGTCTGCACCATACTCGATTGGTTTAAGCAAGGCAGGCGTGGCAACGGTGTTGTCGATGATGAGTGGAACGCCATGTTTGTGCGCCATAGTGGCGATAGCGGCGATGTCAACGATGTTGCCTGCTGGATTGCCGATAGATTCAGCATAGACGGCGACCGTGTTGTCATCAATCAGCTTTTCAAGGCTGGCGGGTGTGTCATCTTCTGCAAAGCGTACATCAATGCCTTGGCTGGGGAACATATGGCGGAAGAGCGTGTATGTTCCACCATAGAGCAAAGGAATGGTCACGACGTTGCAGCCAGGTTTAGCGATTGTCTGAATCGCGTAGGTGATTGCCGCGCTTCCCGCGCTGACTGCAAGACCCGCAACGCCACCCTCTAGCTCTGCGACGCGCTTTTCAAGCACATCGTTGGTCGGGTTCATGATACGGGTATAGATGTTGCCAGGGACGGCTAGGTTAAACAGATCTGCGCCGTGCTGGGCATTGTCAAATTCATAGGCGACCGTTTGATAAATGGGGACCGCAACAGATTTTGTTGTTGGGTCGGTTTTATAGCCAGCGTGGATAGCGATGGTTGCGTCTTTCATTTGTAGTAAGTCAGTATTTCAGTAAGCCAGTATTTCAGTTTATCTGCTGACGAACTGATAAACTGACTCACTGATTTACCTAGATTAATTGCGGAGTTCGCGTTTCAAGATTTTTCCAGTTGCGGTCATTGGCAATTCGGTGCGGAATTCGATGAGGCGTGGGTATTTGTAAGCAGCCATGTTTTCTTTACACCATGCACGAATTTCGTCCTCGGTTGCAGATGCACCCTCTTTGAGGATTAAGTACGCTTTGACTTCTTCGCCATAGCTTTCGTGTGGAATGCCGATGACGGCAGCAAGGCTGACGGCGGGGTGGGTTAGCAGGACTTCTTCTAGCTCGCGTGGGTAGACGTTGAAACCGCCACGGATAATCATGTCCTTGACGCGGTCCATGATGTAGATGTAGCCATCTTCATCTATTCGGCCGATATCACCACTATGGAACCAGCCACCTGCCATCACCTCGGCCGTTGCCTCTGGGCGATTATAGTAGCCCTTCATGATGTTGTGACCCTTGATGCAAATCTCGCCTAGCTCACCTTGTGCAACATCGTTGTCATTTTCGTCAACCAGTTTAATTTGGACGCCCCAAACAGGAATGCCAACTGAACCAGCTTTGCGAATGCCATCTGAGGGGTTAAACGTTGCAACAGGGCTTGTTTCGGATAAACCATACCCTTCTAAAATGATGACATCAAATTTCTCTTCAAATGCCTTCATCACTTCGACGGGCATTGCTGAACCGCCCGAACTGCAAATACGCAGGTGGCTGGCAATTTTAGCAAGGTCAAACTTGGTTTCGGCATCTGGTATGTTGAGCATCGCCCAATACATTGTTGGGACGCCCGCGAAAATTGTGACGTTGTCGCGCTGGATGATGCCAAGCGCGGCTTCGGGATCAAAACGTGGCAGGAGCGAAATAGTCGCTTTGTTGTAAAAGCCAGCATTCATCTGAACCGTTTGTCCAAACGAGTGGAAAAGAGGCAGCGTGATGAGATGTATGTCATGCTCAGCCGCTTGGAACATATTGTCCGACAGACGAGCGTTCATCACCATGTTGCTATGGCTTAGTTCGGCCCCTTTTGGCTGTCCTGTTGTACCGCTTGTGTAAAGAATGACCGCCGTATCCTGCGAATCGGTGTTAACCGTTTCAAAGGTTGGCGCATTGCCATGCATCATCTGGCCCATTGTCATGACGCCTTCGATTGGCGATGGCGCAGCAGGGTTGCCCATCATGATGATCATGTTTTCGCACGCTTCGGCCTGTTGGAAGCCAGCATGTCCCATAGTCCCCATTGGCAATTCGGCCGTGCCTTCAAAACAAAGGTACGCTTTTGCATTTGAGTCGTTTAGATGATAAGCGATTTCGCGTGGGCGTAGGAGAACGCTGAGCGGCACAACGGTTGCGCCTGTCTTCAAAATGCCGTAGTAAGCGATTGGGAAGAACGGTAGATTGGGGCAGCTAAGGGCGACTTTATCCCCACGACCGACGCCAAGTTTTGCTAATCCGCCGGCAACTTGACAGGCCATAGCGTTAACTTGTGCGTAGGTTAGCTTCATTTCGTTGAAGATGACAGCGTTGCGGGTAGGGACTTGACGGGCGCTATCTTCAAGCAGGACGGCTAGATTGAGCATAGATTCGATTCTCCAGAATTAAGCTTTTTTTATCAATGATTGTGAAATCAGTTAGATTCTGGGGTGGATTATATTGGAACGAATGGGGATGGGCGAGGTGTAGTCTTATAGTTTGGGCTGTGTTACGCTTGCGTTCATGAAATCCCATCCTTTGATGTTCACAATTTACTTGCCATCGATGTTGATTATGATTGCTGGAGGGATTTTAGCACTTGCTTTGCCCGTGTTTGCACTGCAAGAGTTAGATGCTTCATATAGTCTGGTGGGGCTGATGGTGGCGGGGCAGGCGATAGGAACCCTGTTTATGGATTTGCCTGGCGGGATGGTGCTTTCTCGTTTGCATGGCAAACGCACGATGTTGCTTGGCTTGACGCTGATGACGCTTTCCGGATTTGCCTTGAGTTGGGGGCAGTCGGTGGCCGAGGTGCTTGTCTATCGGCTGATTATGGGCGCAGGGCTATCGTTGTATGCTTTATCACGTCATGCTTTTGTTGCTGAGATGATGCCTGTTGCAGAACGCGGGCGCTCAATTTCATGGCTTGGTGGGATTAATCGCGGTGGGCGTGTGATCGGGCCGCTGTTGGGTGGGCTGATTTCGGCCGCATTTGGGGTTCGCGCCTCATTCATTGCGGTTGGCCTCGTTCTGTTGATCACTATCCTAACGGTGCTTGTGTTTATGCCCAAATTGTCGCTCACAATTGCCGAGCCGCCCTCGGTGCGAGAGTATGTGACGCAACTTGGACGCACAACGCGCGAGAATTGGAAGGTGTTAAGCTCGGCTGGGCTAGCGCAACTGCTGGCGCAAATGGTTCGGCAGGCCCGTGCGATTATTATTCCCCTGTACGCAACGGATATTTTGGGATTAGATGAGCTTGCGTTGGGCAGTATTCTAAGCTGGGCATCACTGGCCGACACCTCGCTTTTTTATCCAGCAGGGTTGTTGATGGACCGTTTCGGCCGAAAATTTGCGATCGTCCCTAGCTTTCTGGTGCAAGGATTGTGCCTCATGTTGATCCCATTAACAGGCAGCTACTACGCGCTGCTTGCGGTCGCCTGTGGCATCGGTTTGGGTAACGGAATTAGCTCTGGCACAATGATGACTCTGGGCGCTGATTTGGCCCCGATTGGGGAGCGCAGTGAGTTTCTGAGTTTGTGGCGCGTGGTGGGCAATACAGGGGTTAGCCTGAGCCCACTTGTGACGGGCGCTGTTGCGGATGCGCTGACGCTTTCCCCTGCGGCGCTGGTGTTGGGGTCTACAGGGTTGTTGGCATCCTTTATTTTTGCTCGTTTTGTCCCAGAAACGCTGCGCAAGAATGAAGCAACAGCCTAATTTCACTGTTCCCCATGACCAAGGATGACAACTGGGATTGGAAAAGTTCCATATTTATGTAGAATCTCCCCCTTTCCCCTGCTGCTGCCAAAATCCCACAACCCCTTTCCCCACAACAGTTGGTTTTGCACCTGAGATAGGAATGACGGTGATTTCGCGCTGACTGACCCCTTGGGCAACGGGCAGAATAATCGCTTGGCTGTCGGGCGACCAGACACGATGGCTGTGGGCATACTGATCAAAGAAAGAAAGAAACTGGTTGAGAAAAAGTTGTGTGGGTCGGAACTCAAAGAGCTTGCGCCGTGTACGCTGATCCATATCGACAATCCATAAATTCAGGTCGAGCGGCGCTGGCTGTCGATGTTCTGTTCCGCGCAACATGCGTGGCGGACTGTGTCCGTTGAGATAAGTGATTTTGTTCCCACCGCTAAGTTGAAAGGCCTGATCGTTTTGCGTTGGCGTGAAGTAGGCAAGTTTGCGACCGTTGGGCGACCAGAAAAAGGCAAGGACAGGGTAGGGGGTTAGTTGTTTGGTTTTGCCTGATAGCTGGGCTAGCATGAGTGGGCCAAAATGATGACGTGCTTCCTGTTGCGGTGCCATGAATGCCAACTCGTTGCGGGTTGGACTCCAGCTAAACACCGTTGAGCTTTTGTGGTCGATGCAAGTCTTTTCGCCCGTCTCAATTTCTTCGAGTACGATGGTGGCTACGTTGGCTTTCGATGTGGTGCTGAACGCGAGATAGCGCCCGTCGTGGGAGATACCTGGCGATTGGAAGTTGCCAGGATGGGCGTGATTTCTGGTAACGAGGTCGCTTTTGAACGGCTTGATATATTTGAAGTGTTTTGAGGTGTTGATACCTGAGTGGATGAGAATTTCGGCCGAATCAGATCTCCACTGCCAGAAAAATGGCTGCCCGTGCGCAATAAGCTCGGCCTTTGCGTTTGCCTCCGCCTTAACCAGAAAAAAACCAATGCCGTGTCGCCGATGATTAGCGATAAAACTAACCGTTTTGCTGTCTGGTGACCAATAGAGATAAAAAGGAGATTTTCGCGACCCCATCCAGCTTCGGTACAGTTGCCACTGTTGACCTTTGGGATCATCTTCAAAACAGTAGACACCCGTCCCACGTTTGTCGCTGCCAACTGCCGCAATATGTTTGCCATCAGGTGACCATGCTGGAAATTGATAGGCACGATCGGGCCGTGTCAACTCATGCTTGTTGCCACCGTCGGCGTCACAGGTGCATAGTTGTCCTTGTGTATTGATATAGGCGATGCGTCCGTAGGGTGTTGTCATACTGGAATTTGGCGAAATTTGTTTAGATAGCGTACACCTGCTATTTCAGGTAAGCGTAACATCCGCGTAACAAAATGACAAAAGATGTTTTGGGAAACTTGGAGAAACTGAAAAGTTTGTATCGAATGCAAACGACTTTTTGCAAGGATTATGTTGCCAACGCACCAGAAGCGGCTTGCACCCCTTGATGTTGAATGGCCGATTATCGTCCTCACGACGTCTGATGATTTTATTGAGGTGGAATGGGGGTGAGACGCCCCAGCGGGACGTCTCCGTTATAAAAATTGGGCGATTTAATTCAAAGTGCTGATAATGATAGAATCAGTTTAGATGCCGCAACCAACTGCGCACCCTGGCCATGGCCCTGAGCCGCCTCTGCTGCGACCTCCTCCAATTGGCTCAACAACAACATCGAAACTGTCAAAATGGTTGCTGAACAACGACATGTCAACTTGGATAATCAGGCTGCATATGATGATTGCTATCACCAAAAGAAGCCCCGCAACTATCATGCGTTGACGTGCTGAAGCGGTCTGATTTAATAAGATTAAGCTTTTCATTCACAAATCTCCTTTATGCGAAGTCGCATAGATAATGCTTGATTGGGTAAACCGTTACTTAGTCGCCGATTTGACCATTGTTTACCCAACAATTAAGCAAGTGCCTGTTCAATGTATCGATTGAATACACTGTACAGGCGGTCACTTACGAATTGAATGCATTTTTGGGGAAATGACGACACCATTTTTGAAATTCGGCCGAAATCAGAGCAAAATGACGTATGACACCAAATGAGATTCTAGATAATGTGGTCGCCGACCTGCCTAATTGTGAGCAACTATTGTTGGGGGCTGAAATTCGGCCGAATTTAACCGTCGAAGTTCACATCAAACTTACAAATTATGTGATCGGACTTGTCGATACCGAGTTAGAGGCCGCGTTGATGCTTGCAAAAGCAAACGTTGCCGCTAGCGAAGTGACAGGCGGCGATAAGGCACGAATTTATGCGCTTTGGGGGTATGCTTGGGCGCTTTCGGCCGATTTTGCCTATCTTGAATCGTTGACAATCTTTGAAGAAATCGCAACATTCCTCGCCCAAGCGCAAGAGTGGGGGCAGTTGACAGGCATCCAGATTAATCGGATCTGGATTCTGGTTAATCTGGGACGCTACAGCGAAGCGTTTGCGCTTGAAAAAGCGGTGCGCCACGATCTGATGCAGCGCGTGGAACCCCGCCTCCAGTATCGTGTCAATCTTGAACTGAACATGGCGCAGGCCTATGAAAATAGCGGACAACTCGCCGCCGCGCTGGCCTGCACGCAGCGCGGAGCCTTGCTGGCCGACGAGGCGCAAGACGCCAACGTAGCGGCAAAGCTCAAAATAATAGAAGGGCATATTCTTACGAAACAGGATAATTATGCTGAGGCAGAGCGTGCGTTTGCCCAATCGCTGGCAAAGCTTGCCCAAACGCAGAACGAAACAGATGTGGGGCGCGTCAACCTCTATTTAGGGATTCTCAACTTTTCGCAAGGGCGTTATCAGGATGGATTGCAACATTTAGAGCTGGCACGCGAACGTTTCACAGCGCTAGATTGGCCTGCCGAGGTTGCATATATCGAAAATCAGAAAGCGCGAATCTATTTTGCGCTCAATCTGCTCGATGAAACCTTGGAACGGAGCGTTGCGGCAGCTAAGATTTTAGCCGATCATGCGATGCCGTTTTATCAGGTCGAGGCGCTGATAAATCAAAGCCGCGTTTATCTGCGACGCAACAATTTTAGATCGGCCGCCAGTATCTTAGAGACGGCACGTTTAAAAGCGCTTCAAATTGAGGCACACGGTCTGTTGTTGACGATTGACATTCTGCGCACCCAGACGGCACGTCAGAGCGGACTTAATGAGGATGCGCTGACGATTGCGCTTGCTACTTTAGGCCATGTTCATATTGAAAGTTACCCCACGTTGTTGACTCAGCTACATGTAGAATTGGCCTGTTGCTATTTGCAGCAAGAAAAATCGGCCGAAGCACGCCACCAACTTCAAACGGCTTCTGCACTTGCCGAACGTTACGAACTGCGCGAAATCACGATTCAGACGCATTATTTGTTTGGATGTCTTGAAGACCAGATCCCCGAAACGGGACAACACGATCGGTTTGAGCAGGCGATTGCGCTAATTGAGCGGCAAAATAAAAGCTTGCCGTTGGATGAGTTTCGTATTGGTTATTTAAGCGATAAACAGGCGATCTATGATTCATTTGTGACAATGTGGCATCGGATAACGCTGGCGGAACAGCGGGATAAAAACGCGCTGATTGCCGCACTCAGTCGCATGTATACGGCTTATTTGCCGCAAAAAATTGGAGGTGGAGATCGTTCTTTCGTGCTCGAACAGGCGCTAACGCCGCTGCGGGCGCGTTGGTACGCGTACCAAGCACGCTTAGATGGCGTGTCGTTTAAGCGTGATGAGGCTGTCACAGATATTGTGGAGCCGACGATTCAGTCTGGTGCATTGGAGAAGATTGAGGCTGAAATAGCCGAGCTATTGCGTCAGCAGCGGCTTCATCAAACGGGTCGTTTAGAAGCTGAAATTGATGAAGCGGTTACGATTGCGTCTCTACAAACGCAATTGAAAAGCCAGCAGGCGTTTATCTGTTTTTATCTTGCCGAGGGGCAGTGTCATGCGTTGGTTCTACGATCTGGTGAGGTTGAACATGTGGTGTCGTTGGTTTCGGCCGAAATGATCGACCAACTGCTGCAAGCGTGGCGTTTTCATATTGGGAATTCGACCGTTGTCCAATCCAAATCGGGTCTGATGATTGCCCGTGCCTACCTGCAACGCCTGTATCGATGCTTGATTCGGCCGATTGATGCGCTGCTTGACGGCATTTTAGAACTGTCGATTTTGACGCCGACCTTGTGGCACGATCTCCCGTTTGCCGCGCTGTTTGACGGGGCGCGTCATTTGGTTGAACGCTACGCTGTGTCTCGTTTGTCGTCATTTGAGCTGGGGTACGGGAATGTGGTTCGGCCGAAATCAGATGCGCTGGTGATTGGTTATTCAGATGAGGGGCGCTTGCCTTATGCGCTGCAAGAATCGGCCGAAATTGCACAACAGCTCACCACTACAAACGCCGTAACTTATTTGTCAGAATCAGATGCAACAGTTGGCGCGGTCCGCAACGCCAGCACCAAATGCACAATTCTACATTTCGCCACCCACGCCCGTTTTCGCCCCGACAATCCGTTTTTCTCTTGGATTAAGCTGTCTGACGGTCATTTTCCTGTGATTGACCTCTATGATTTGCATTTTGAGAACCGCCCGCTCATCGTTCTGAGTGCCTGCGAAACAGGACGCGGTGTGCCACGCGGCGGCGGGATTGTGGGTTTTGCCCGAGGATTCTTGTCTGCGGGTGCGGGCGAATTGATTATTAACGGCTGGCAAATTGAGGATACCGCTTCCTCACATCTGATGCGTCGCTTTTATTATTATCGACAGCTTGAACCAAACAGCGCGGTTGCATTGCAACGGGCGCAAATCGATGTTCTGGCCAATCATCCACACCCCTTTTTTTGGTCTAGCTACATTCACGTTCGTTAGTTCTTTTGGGTCAAAGGCTAAACTTCCGATCTCCCTTCGGGAGGGTTTAAGAGAGGGTGTCTCTTGAATTCCAAAAGAGCCAGAATAGAAACGTTCCACTTTTCACCTGTCACTTTTTACTTCCCCCTTACTCCTGTAGGACAGCCTCACCTGATTCAAAATCAAGATAGGCGCGAATGTCTGTTCCGTTTTGTAACTCAAGCCCGTTGCTTAGCCACAGGCTGGGGGTATAGAATGCTAGCTGGTTGTTGTGAGTGAGCATTGGATAGAATGTGGTTGCCTCGGTTGCCAGATCGACGACGCCAATCGACCAATTTTCACCACATGGCCCCTCTGCAAACGCGAAGGCAACTTGTGTGTCGTCTGGCGACCAGAGCAAGCCGCCCGCCGCAGGTCGTTCACCCGTCAGAGGTAGGTCGATGCTGCGTTGTGCGCCTGTTTCGATCGTATACAAAATGAGTTGGCCTGCTTCCTGCCAGCGATTACGAATGAGTGCGATGGTGCTTTCATCGGCCGATAGCGCAGGATCTGATCCTGTTGCCCCATCGAGCGTTATGTGTGTGCCGTCGCTGAGATCGACACGCTCTAGCTGTGCGCCGAGAAAAAGGCCGCACCCGTCCGAGACGCCTCTGTTTTGATAGTAGAGATAGCGTTCATCAGAGGTGAAAAAGTGCGGCACTATCAAATCGTAGCCAAGTCCTTCAACGGCTGGCTCGGTAAAAACGAGGTAGCCGTCGCTGCCGTCACGCTGTTGAACCGTAAACGTTTCTACAGGGTTCGCACCGCCGCGCAGCACTTTCGCAATCCAGTTTTCGCTTGAGAGAATGGTGTAGTTTCCATTAAACTTTGTCACTTTCGCCGATAAGGTTTGCAGCAGTTTCTCCAGCGCTGCCTCGTTCCCTTCGGTTGCAACAAAGCTGAGCAAGCGCCCTTCGATGGCAATGAAGGTCGTGCTGGCCGTGTTGTAGCGCGTAAAACTATTAAACTCCGTGGGTGTCAGAACTAAATCGACGCGCTCGTTGGGTGGCAGGATGCGATTGATGAGCATTTCGGCCGAAAGCACCCCACCACGTGTCAGATAATCTCGCACAATCAACGCCGGCTGATCCATTTCATCACGAAAAATAGTCGCGCCATGCTGATGAGAGGCGGACCATGTGACAGGATGGTGGCTGCTGAAATTGAGCACGCTGTCGCTGTAGCGCGTCCACAGTTGGTCGTTGGCTAGAACTGGCTGTGGGTTGAGCAAGGTAAAGGTTGCTAACAGCGTTTCAAGTTGCTCAAGCGCACGATCTTGTTCAGGGGAAGGGGTTTCCGTATTGTAAGGGGTCAGGCTGATTTGGAGGGTGCGGTCGCCATCGGGGATAAAGTATCCTAGTGAATTATCGCCCAAAACGGTAAACGCGCTGCGGAAAGCGGGCAGACCGTTGACCGTGACAGGCTCCAGCGTCACGTTGTCCTGTTGGCTCAGGCGAGCATAACGCCGATTATAGAGATCGAGCGTTGTTAAGTGGTGTGGGTTCGGGAGTGCTTCGATCCAGATGTGGGGTTGCGGGTCGCTGTTTTGGAATTCGGCCGAATTCAGATAAACCGTCTCATCCTGAAACGTATGCGTCCACTCAGGCGGCAACGTGAAACCGATCTCCAACATTTTCAACCCATCCACAGGGGTTAGAGTTGGGGTCGGGGTTGGCATGTCGGTTGGCGCAGGTGTGTACGTGGCCGTCGGGGTTGGCGTTTGAGTCGGCGTTGGGGATGGCGTGGCGGTGGCTGGTAACGCGGTTGGGATGGTGTTGGGCGTGGCGGTTGTCCTGACGACGGCGATAGCTGGTGCTGAATCCGTACAAGCGAACAGCATAAGCGAGCCAAGAATAAGTGTTAAACAGGAGAGAAAGATGCGAATTGGTTGCATAAGCGATTGAGCCGTGCCAAATAAGCTTGGCACAACTCAATTTAGCATAGCATACCGCCGCGCCGATTAAAGGACGCTTTGCCGACGAAACACATTTGCCCTGTTGCAACAGAAACGCGGTTAGTTGTTGAGGCTCAAATAGGTGTTGATCAAGTGAACGCTGTCGGTGAGCGCCTGATCAAAAATTGCGTGGACGGCATCTAACGGCACGCGATCAAAAACTTGTGACTGCATCCAATCGTCATCGCGCAGCTTGGCTGCAAACTTGTCTGGCGTGATGCCGATGCGCTCGGCGTAAATCTCGACGGTGTGGATCGGCGCGTTGGGGGCAAGCTGCGTCACGATCATGTTGTGCCATTGGTTGAGCAGGTCGGTTTGGATGAAGGGCAGGGCATAGGGATTGTCGGCGCTGGCGAGGGTATTTTCGGCCGAAGCTGGCAATTTCCCCAGCGAATCGCTATCCAAATAGGTCAGCAGCACGTTGTGAATTGTAAGCCGCTCGCGCCGTGAAACCCCTTCCCACTGGTCGCTCAGCCAAAAAAACGGAAGCAAAATATCTTTGTACCAAACAACATCATAATGTAGATGGGCGGCATAGGCGGCTAAAAAGACGGCGCTTTGTGGGTCAACTGACGCGCTCCGCGCCAACGCTGGAAGGTCGAGCAAAAGTCTTTCCCAGCCCACGGGCTTGTCCATTGGCATCGGGACAGGATAAAAGTGGGTGACTTCACGCGGCACGTCCCCCATTGATTGATAATCGGCCGCAATACTGCCCAGATAAAACGCGGGCCAATGCTCAACCAGCCGCAGGCGAATCTGTGG
>JBMZDF010000128.1:0-13159 GCA_049614105.1 Promineifilaceae bacterium (SeqCode) | reverse complement strand
GGAGCCGCACCTAAATCGTTTGCGTTCGGTGATGTTTAAAGCCGGCAAGCGGACGTTGATGGTGAACAAAAATTTGGCGGTGGGGCAGCAATTGATTGCGGTTGCGCGTGAAATTGGCGTTTGTCGGCTGGGCTTAAAACAGCGTTCCACCACGTCCCCTCCCCGTCATGTTAACTCGTTTGATCAGGTTTTGAATGATTTCAAAGCGTCTTATTTTGCTGGGGCGCTGTTGATGCCACGAGACGTCATTTTGCCAGATATTGAAGCATTTTTTGAGCAAACGACGTTTCAGCCCGAACGCTTGCAGGCGATGATCACAAAGTATAATGTGATGCCTGAGATTTTATGCTATCGACTGAGCGAACTGATTCCAGAGCATTTTGGGCTTGATCTGCATTTCCTGCGCTTCAATGACGCCAACAATCGCTATCAAATTATCAAACAGCTTAATCTGAATAATTTGCCTGTGCCAACGGGGTTTGGATTTAAGGAACATTATTGTCGTCGGTGGCTCACCGTTCGTTTGCTGCAAGAAATGGAAGGCAAAGAAATCACGCCAGAAAAGCCGTTGATTGGTGTTCAGCTTTCTGAGTTTTTAGACGGCAGCGGTCACTTTTTGTGCTTCGGATTTTCGCGCCCGTTGATGCTGTCTCTCGGCACAAACGCCAGCGTAATCCTTGGCTTCCGCGTGACGCCTGATCTTGAAAAGACGATTCGTTTTGCTAAAGACCCTGCCATTCCCGAAACGATGATTACGGGAACTTGCGAACGCTGTTCGTTGCCTAAATCAGAGTGTAGTTTGCGTTCGGCCGAACCAGAAATATGGTTGGAAACGCAACGGGCCAAAGACCAGAAAGAGGCGCTTAAACGACTGATGGCTCGCTCGAAGGGGTAGGAAGGGTGAGGAAATGAAGAAGGGTGTCTTGGCTGGATTTGTGATTCATTATTCTTCATTTCTTACAACCTCTCTTGCGAAGATGCGATTTAGGCTTATTATTCTGGGAGAATAGGTATATAGTCGCATTGAAATAGGTTCTGTTTGCCTATTTCCTGTGTACAATAAAACAGTTCGAGTAACCCTCTCAGAAGTGAGTTTATGTTGATGGATAAATGGGAAACGTTAAGTAGTGAGCTTGCTATCGAGCATCCATTTTTGCGTGTGACAATGGATACGGTACGCTTGCCCGATGGTAAAGTAATAGATGATTGGCCGACTGTCCACGCAGGCGACTATGTGAACGTATTGGTGGTCAATAGCGAAGGTGAAGGGCTTGTTTTGGAAGGATACAAGCATGGAATCCAACGCTTGACTTGGCAAACGGTTGGCGGCCTAATCGATAAGGATGAGGATCCGTTTACGGCCGTTCAGCGAGAATTGCTGGAAGAAACAGGGCTAGAATGCCGCAAGTGGCGACATCTCAGCAGCTTTGTTGTGGATGCCAATCGGCACGTTGGGACAGGCCACTTTTTTCTGGGCTATGGCCCGATTCAGGTGCAGGCTCCAAACTCAGGTGATTTAGAACCATACGAATTAAAGTGGATTACAGCCCAACAGCTCCGTCATGGCCTCTGGGACGGACGCTTTGGTGGGATGAGCTATGGGATCAACGTTGCGCTTGCACTGATTGCGCTCAATAATTTATAGACTATTTCAACAAACCTCTGAGGTTTGTTGTCGTCTACGCTTGTCTGTGCATAAAAACCTCTGAGGTTTTCGTGCTGATTGATTGTAGGGTGCATCCCCGCTTCAAATTTCCGATCGTGCAGAAATAAACGAATAGATATGTTGCCATGCTTCGGCATGGTTTGGATCTGCGGGGCGGATTAGCTCGTGGCGTCCTGTGGGTATGTGAAGTATGTTTTTGTCGGGGTGCTTAATTCGGCCGAAAATCCGATTCGCAAAATTCGGATCAATCGCCTCATCCTGATCCCCCTGTAGCAAAAGCGTTGGCACATGAATCCGTTTCCAAAGCTTTTTCCCACGCCGTGTCATTTTCAACATCTCATCTAAGCCAGAAGTCGGCAGACGAACGCCCCATTCCATCCACTCACGCACTTCGGGATCGTTGACATCAATGGTTGGGTCAAAATCAAGCACACGCTTCTCAATAAGATGGCGCGGCACAAGTTTCATCTTCACAGGATAAAGAAACGAGATAAACGGGCGTAGATAACGCATCAGGTAGATCGACTTGTTTGGCACGCGATAGAGTGGGGCAACCATAACTAAGCCTTGAACATCATCATAGCGCCGAACAAGGTGTGCGGCCAAAATACAGCCCATTGAGTGCGCGATGATAAAGAGCTTGTCACATTGTTCGCGCAACGACTCAAACGCATTTTCTGCCTGTTTGAGCCACTGGCGATGTGAGATACGGTGCAGGCGTTCGGGAAGGTGTCCATGCCCTTCAAGCAGCGGACAGTGAACGGTTAACCCTTGGTTGTTGAGAAATGTGGCAAGCGGGCGGGAACTGCCTGGACTGCCCATAAAACCGTGCAGGACGAGGACGCCGATGCGCCCGCCGTTGAGTTTGTAGGGGTGCTTATTTGTGGGAATTTCGGCCGAAACTTTAAACATAATCCTTTCATATGCTCGTATGGTCAACGGAAGCTTTTAAAGGTCGTGCAATTTCCGTCAATTTTAGTAGACTTCTTCGCTTATAACACACAAAGAGGCAAAGCGTTATGCAACGATTGATAGAACGAGTTCAAAATGAGGCAGTTTATCTAGGTCGTGGAATTATTAAAGTGGATGGTTTTCTAAATCATCAGATTGATCCATCTCTCACGGCTGGGATGGGGCATGCGTTCGCGGAGGCATTTACGGCTCATGGTGTCAGCGGCATCACCAAAATTGTGACGGCCGAAGTGAGCGGGATCGCGCCAGCGGTTGCAACTGGCATGGCGTTGGGTGTGCCGGTTGTTTATGCGCGTAAAAAGCGTCCTATCACGATGGCGGATGGCTATTTTTCGGCCGAAGCACCCAGCCGCACCAAAGGCAATGTCGTCAAACTGATGATCTCCCCTGAATACCTAAAGGCAGACGATCAGGTTTTGATTATTGATGATTTCCTTGCAACAGGACTCACAATTGATGCGTTGGTTGATGTTGTTTCCCAGAGCGGAGCAACGCTGCACGGCATCGGTTGCGTCATTGAGAAAGCATTTACCGATGGGCGGGCGCATTTGGCAAAGCATCACGTTCCCGTTGTGAGCCTTGCCAAAATTGACCTAGATGGGGATGAAATGCGGGTTTTTTGATAGGGTAAAAAGTTGACCCGCGTGGGGCTTTCGGTGACATGCTAGCCGTTAATTAGCATCACGGCTTAGTCTGTTGCCGCCCAATCTAGACTGATGCGACCCCGTTTCGAGTCAACTTCTTTGATAGCAACCTCGATTGTTTGCCCAACGGCAAGCTCCACATCTTTTGGCGTCGCGCTGCGATGCAGCAGACCGTCGCGTTTCACGCCAATATCGACAAACGCGCCAAAATCGACGACGTTGCGCACCGTGCCGTGCAGAACAAGCCCTGTGCGTAGATCCTCCATCGACAGCACATCGCTGCGTAACATCGGCGGTGTTAAATCTTCGCGAGGGTCGCGTCCTGGCTTGACGATTTGTTCGAGAATGTCCTGTAGCGTTGGCTGGCCCGTGCCTAAATCCTCAGCAAGTTCTGAAACAGAGGGCAGTGTTTTGAGCGCCTCCCGCTTTTCAACCTCATCCATTTCCAGCGTAATGTTGGCCCGTTGCAACACCTTTTTTGCGGCGGCATAGCTTTCGGGATGGATCGCCGTGCTGTCGAGCGAGTTGCTGCTGTTGCGGATGCGTAGGAAGCCTGCGCACTGTTGAAACGCCTTTTTGCCAAGCCCTGGCACTTTATTGAGGCGGCTGCGGTTGTCAAAGGGGCCGTTTGCATCACGAAACGCGACAATTTTTTCCGCCAGTTTGGGGCCAATGCCTGCAACGTGTGTGAGCAGGGCAGGGGATGCCGTGTTTAGGTCAACGCCGACGCGATTTACGACCAACTCAACAACGTTTGCCAATGAGTCTGACAGTTGTTTCTGGTTGACATCATGCTGATATAAACCAACTCCAATGCTCTTTGGATCAATTTTGACCAACTCAGCCAGCGGGTCCTGCACACGCCGTCCAATCGAAACCGCACCGCGCAGCGAAACATCCATGTCGGGCAGTTCTTGACGTGCGATGGGGCTAGCAGAATAGACGCTGGCTCCTGCTTCGTTGACGACCAGATATTTAACATTTTCAAACGTGCGGGTAAGCTCGGCGACAATTTGTTCTGTCTCGCGGCTGGCGGTTCCGTTGCCGATGGCAATGAGCGTGACGTTATTACGCTTGATCTCGATGCTAAGACGGCGCAGCATGTCGTCTTTCTGATGGAGGAAAACGGTGCTTTTGCTCAGCACCTTGCCTGTGGGGTCAATGGTGGTGACTTTGCAGCCCGTGCGGAAGCCAGGATCGAGGGCCAGAATGGTATGGCCTGTGATCGGTGGCTGTGTGAGCAGGTCGCGCACGTTTTTGGCGAAAACGCTGATAGCGTGTCCCTCGGCAAATTCGGTTAGCTCGCGGCGGACATCCCGTTCGGCCGAAGGCAGCAACAAACGCTTCATCGCATCTTCCATCGCCTGAACCAACTGCTCGTGCAGCGGCGACCGTGGATTCGGCCGCGCCGCGTTACGAATCGCAACCATCTTGTCATGATCGCTCAACTCCAGCTTCACACGCAAAATCTTTTCCTGCTCACCACGATTGATCGCCAAAATTTGATGTGGTTTGACGTACTGAACGGGAATTGAGAAATCGTAATACAGTTCGTAGAGATTTTTGGGATCTTCGCCGTTTTTTGTTTTGGTAACAACCAGCTTGCCCGCTTGGAGTCCGCGACGACGGAACGTTTGGCGCACACGCGCATTGTCCCCGATGTACTCTGCCACAATGTCGCGTGCGCCTTTCCAGACGTGCGCAGCGGTGGGCGTGTCCTTTTTGATAAAGTCAAACGCAAAGTCAGACGCCATTTTGTTTGTGACAGGCTGACGCAAAATTTGCCCTGCGAGCGGCATGAGACCCAGCGCACGCGCCTTCATGCCGCGCGTTTGCCGTTTCTTTTTGTAGGGTGTGTAGAGGTCTTCGAGTTCGGTGAGTGTTTCGGCCGAATTGAGCGCCCGCGCCAATTTTTCACTCAGCTTTCCCTGATCCCCAATTATCTTTTTGATCGTCTCGCGACGGTCATTGATGGCGCGTAGCTTTTTCAGCCCCGTCGCCAGATCAGACACTTGCTCATCGCTCAGGCCGCCCGTCGCTTCCTTGCGATAGCGAGCGATAAACGGCACGGTGTTGCCCTCGTCTAAAAGTTTGACAGTTGCATCGACTTGTTTGGCGGAAAGGTTGAGATGGGTAGAAAGCTGCGTGATTTCGGACATGGCACATATTGGGAGGCGCATTAAATCAAGTGGGCTTTAGAGGCTTGAATAGCTCTTAAATAATAGATGGCTATTGTTTGCTAGCCCTAACATTTTCGGGATGCGCTGACTGCGATATAGACCGCATAAAAATAAGATCGGTGTAAAATAAGCAAATAATGTTTTGAGTGCGCCGCTTGGCGACTGCTCAACGTAAATTATAACCGAAACCACCCCATGATAGAGGAGAAATAATGGCTAAATATATTGCAGCAATTGATCAAGGGACAACCAGCACACGTTGTATTTTGTTTAATCACGCGGGTGAGATTGTTAGCTCAGGTCAATTGGAGCATGAGCAAATTTATCCGCAGGCGGGTTGGGTTGAGCATGATGCGCTAGAAATTTGGCAAAATACTGAAAAAGTTGTGCAGATGGCGCGTGAGCGTGCAGCGGCGCAGGTAGGCGAGATTGCTGCGGTTGGAATTACCAATCAGCGCGAGACGACGCTTGTGTGGAATAAACACACGGGTCAGCCGTATCATAATGCGGTTGTTTGGATGGATACACGGACTTCTGAGATTGTAAAACGTTTGAGTGCAGAGGGTGGGCAGGATCGTTTTCGGCCGAAAACTGGCCTCCCCCTCGCCACCTATTTCTCCGGCACAAAACTTCTCTGGCTGCTCGAAAACGTAGACGGACTGCGCGAAGAAGCAGAGGCCGGCAACGCACTATTTGGCACAATGGACAGTTGGCTCATTTGGAAGCTGACAGGCCAACACGTCACTGACGTCACCAACGCCAGCCGCACGATGCTGATGAACATCGAAACGCTGACATGGGACGATGATCAACTGGCCGCATTTGGCATCCCCAAATCAATGCTGCCGCGCATTACCCCGTCAAGCGACCCTGCAAGCTGGGGCAGCACCGACCCAGACGGCCCGTTTGGCGAGGCGATTGCTGTTTGTGGCAACTTGGGCGATCAGCAGGCGGCCACAGTTGGGCAAACCTGCTTTGACGTGGGCGAGGCGAAAAACACCTATGGCACTGGCTGCTTCATGATTTTGAACACGGGTACTGAAATCCAGCATTCAGAGAATGGGTTGCTGACCACCGTGGCGTATCAATTGGGTGATGCGCCAGCCGTTTATGCGCTTGAAGGCTCGGTTGCGATTACGGGGGCGCTGGTTCAATGGCTGCGTGACAATTTGGGCTTGATTAAATCTGCGCCAGAGGTCGAAACGCTGGCGGAGACGGTTGAGGACAATGGCGGCATCTATTTTGTGCCAGCCTTCTCTGGCCTTTATGCCCCGTACTGGCGCGATGATGCGCGTGGCGCGATTGTCGGCATGACCCGCTATGTCAACAAAGGCCACTTTGCGCGGGCGACGCTAGAGGCAACAGCGTATCAGTCGCGAGAAGTGATTGAGGCGATGAACAAGGATTCGGGTGTGGCGTTAACGGCGCTTAAAGTGGACGGGGGCATGATTGCGAATGAGCTGTTGATGCAGTTCCAGAGCGACATTTTGGGGGTGGAGGTAATTCGGCCGAAAGTCGCCGAAACAACCGCCCTGGGCGCAGCTTATGCGGCTGGCCTCGCCGTTGGTTTCTGGGCCAATCTAGACGAATTGCGCCAAAATTGGCAGGTGTCGAAAACGTGGCAACCACAAATGGAGACAGACAAACGCACAAACCTTTATAACGGGTGGTTGAAAGCAGTCACGCGCACCTTTGATTGGGTTGAATAGACGTGTTTCCTAGCGGCCGCTAACAAACGCGGCTGCTCCCACTATGCTGCTTACCCATATTTCAATCGCTACGATGGCTCAGGCGCTGCTGATGCCAACTATCTTAGTCGCGATTATTTCAAACTATCGGCGATCTGCACAAACAAACTGGCTGATTGCCGCCGTAAGCGGCTACATTTTGAGCTTGGGGGTTGTTTTTGCCCGTCAAGTTCTTGCTGATCCCGCAGGGATCGACCTGCTAGCCCGTATTGAGCCGCCTATATCGTTGGCCGCGATTGCCGCATTTGCGCAATTTTCGTACCGCTTCCCCACACCTGTTCCACGTTTTGTAAGGGAAGCGCGGCGGGTAGGGTGTGTTTGCATCATCCACCTGATTTTGATTTCTTATGTGAATGCATTTGAGTCTCCATACACGCAGGTCAGCATTACTCTCCGTGCGCTAATTGGGGTGTTTACCTTATGGGTTGTGGGGATTTTCATTCGACAAACGTTGTGGCTCACAAAAGATTCATCCAAATCATTGTGTTGCCGCCTTCTCAAACCTGATGTGCGTGCGGCGTGTGGCACACGCGATTTTATCGCCGTGTTTGCACTAGCCGCCGTGTCAAACATGTTGTGGCTTGGGATTAGCTCCTTTGACTTTATCCAGCTTGAATTTGACACCTTGGTGATGTCAACCACAACAATTGTAGTGATTGGCGGGGCGCTGACGATTGCACAATATGTCGATCACACGATCTCATTTTCGTCTAAATTGGTGATTATGAGCCTCGTTATGATGATGGGCGTTTATGTGGTTTTGGCAATTATGACGGGGCGCGGATTGCTCAGCAGTTATGAGATGGAGTATGGTATACGGCCAAATTTGACGCCGGGCATGACCGCCTTGGCAAGCGAACAGGAGTTAATCCTCACACAAACATTGCGTCAGGAACTACATACCCAACTTGTGCCGCTTGGTTGGATTGTGTTTATGACGCCGCTCATTTTTGGCATCTTTTTGCCCTATTTCTTCCGGATATTGTTGTTGAAGCCTCTGGATGAGATGGTTGATGGCATCCGACGGCTGAATGAGGGGGATTTGGATGTGCAGGTACCTGTTGGGCAAAATGATGAGATTGGGTTGCTTGCGATGGCGTTCAATCAGATGGTCGGTTCGATGCGTGTTTCGCGTAACCAGTTGCGACAGGCCAATGCCCATTTAGAAAATCGGGTTGAGGAGCGAACGCTTGAGCTGGTGCGGGCAAAGGAATCGGCCGAAATTGCGAACCGAGCCAAAAGCACTTTTCTCGCCAACATGAGCCACGAACTGCGCACGCCGCTCAACGCGATTTTAGGGTTTACACAAATCCTCAAGCGCAAATATCCTGCGGATGAACATTTTGACATTATTCATGAGAGCGGCGAACATCTGTTGCTTTTGCTGAACGACGTGCTCGATATTGCCAAAATTGAGGCCGATCAGGTTAAGCTAGCGCCTGTAGTCGTCAACCTCAGAGAAATTGTGCGCCCTCTAATTGAGATGATGCGCCAGCGGGCCGATTCAAAAGGGCTCCAGTTTGTTTTTCTGCCCAACAATGACGTCCCAGAGTTTGCGCTTGTTGATCCACAGCGTTTGCGCCAAGTGTTGATCAATCTGCTGGGCAACGCGATTAAGTTTACGATGAAAGGCGCGGTTGTATTGCTGTTAGAGCATGTCGTGACAGAGGGCGAGTTGTCCACGCTGCGATTTAGCGTGAATGATTCGGGTATTGGCATCCCTGCGACGGCGCAGCTTACCATTTTTGAGCCATTCCGACAGGCGCATCACAGCGGGTCACAAGAAGGGGGAACGGGGCTTGGGCTGGCAATTAGCCAGCATTTGGTTCAACTGATGGGAGGCACGATTCATGTTGAGAGCAAGCTTGGCGAAGGGAGCCGCTTTTGGTTTGAGATTCAGGTTCCGCTAGTGAATGCGGTTTTGGGGCCGAGGGTTCCGCGTCAGGTGGTAGGATTTCGGCCGAATTCGCCCATCAAGATTCTGGTTGTTGATGATAATCGGCCGAATCGCGCCATTTTGTGTGAGCTATTACAACCTCTAGGCTTTTTATTGATCGAAGCGAAAGACGGCATGGATGGAATTCGCAAAATGCGTATTTATCAGCCTGACTTAATTATCACCGATTTAGTCATGCCGCTCTTAAATGGATACGCGCTGATTCAACAAATCCACCACGATCACCCTACCAACCCGCCACCGATCATTGCGCTTTCTGCCAGCGCCTTTGAGCAGGACAAAAAACGTAGTTTGGAAGCGGGTAGCGATCGATTTTTAGCAAAACCGATTGATGTGGAGCAACTTCTAGAGACCTTGGCCGAACTGCTAAAGTTGGAATGGGTCTACGCAACAGCTCAACCTGATGCGGAGACAGCGATGGATTTGCCAGAAGATAGGTGTTTACAGCAGCTCCGACTCGCCGCACAGATTGGCGATGTCACCGCCCTCGAAGAACAAATAGAGGAATTGATTAGACGCGATGAACGATACGCGCAATTTGGGCAACAAGCGAAGACAATGGTAGACACCTTCCAAATGCAGCAGCTCCGCATATGGCTCAACACACTTGCTTCTGCTCAAACGATGCAACAAACTGTTGAGACAAATACAGAATAACAAGGTTGATTACGTCTATTTTGGGTGATTAGATCAAAAACTACTTATGATCCGCTTAAAATTAAGTGTCTGAACTCACATTTTTCCTGAAGTGATGTTGTCCAGAATGACCAGACACGTATAATCTTCAATAGTTATTTGTAAACAAGGTTACTATTTTTAATTCCAAGGTCGCCTAAAAAGTTAAGCAAATTGGTTTGTATCGTAAACGTTTTTAGGAAATAAGATGCTTAGGCGCATCATTTGAGTTAGATGGCCTAACCCCATTCATCAACTATTGGCATGCAACCTAAATTATCTTCCTCTCAGCAGGTTGTACTCATCGTTGATGATGTGCCTGCAAATTTATCCCTGCTGTTGCATCATCTGCGTCGCGTCAATTTTCGTGTTTTAGTTGCCGAAAGCGGTATTAGCGCTTTAGAACAGGTTCAGCATATTCGGCCGGACATTATCCTGCTTGATGTGGTGATGCCTGGTTTGACTGGTTTTGAAACGTGCCGACGGTTAAAAGCGGACGCGCACACAAAAGAAATCCCCGTTGTTTTCCTCACCTCACTAACTGAAACGGTTGATAAAGTACGCGGATTCGCCGTCGGCGGGGTCGATTATGTGACCAAGCCGCTGGATGTTGAGGAAGTGTTTGCACGAATCAAAACGCATCTGTCTATTGTCAATCTGCGACGAGCGTTAGAAGAACGCAACGAGCACTTAGACAAGCTGGTTCATGAACGCACGGAAACGTTGCAGGAAATGAATGAGTCGTTGCGCAAAGAGATTGGGCTGCGTACTGAGAGTCAGCGGGAAAAAGAGAAGTTGTTTGATATTGCACAAACCCAAAGTGCCCAGCTTCATTCTCTTGTCAATTGGCTGACTGCGCAACAGTCGATGGCGCGTGATCAGATGTTTAATGCGCTTTACGCGCCTGTGCGCTCTGCGCTAGAAAGTAGTTTGGTGACACTCGGGGAGTTAATCATGCTTGAGGGGCCGATAGAGGGTGAACAACTGCGTATGGTTCGTGGGGTTCTTCAGGATGGGGTGCGTTATTTGGAGCAGTTTTCGGCCGAATTACACGCCACCACGCAAGAACCAGACGACAACACACTCGACCGCTTAACCGCCCGCGAACGCGAGATCCTCCAGTTTTTGGCAAATGGGGCAACGAGCAACGAAATTGCGTCAGAATTGAACATTGCCGATGTGACGGTGCGTACTTATCGGGGTCGTATTATGAAGAAACTGAATCTTCATCACATGCCCGGTTTGGTCAAGTTCGCCATCCGTCACGGTCTTAGCTCATTATAAACGCGAAATAGTCGCGTTTTGATGCGGAATTGTCTGTAAGTGTTGACAGACAGGAAGCGTTTTACCCTCTAAAATTCTTATTAAGCAGGAATAATCTGAGAAATATTGTGTCAACATGGTACGTTTGCGAGAGATGAACACAAAGTTTGTGATTCATGAGGCATGAATGCGCTTTTGCATCTCTAAACTGGAAGCAGAGTGAAACTTGAATAGGTCACTCAACTCTGTGTTGTGCTGAAAACAGCAGGCGCTTGATTTATGCTCAGTTTAAAGGTCAAACTTCTACTAACTTGATACAAGGTCAAAATAAACATTCACTGAATAACGGATAAGCTAGCTATTTATTTTATACCGTGGCATCACGTTGCTTTATAAAAAATAGCTTGGCAACAATGTAGCACTCGACCAGTTGCATTTGTTGTAACAATCTATTTCTATCCAGCTGGGGCTGGTTTGAAGCTCGTTTTAAGAATGAAGTTATTGGCTAGCTGTTCCTTAAAGCCCTTGACGGAAAACATTAGGATATTGTTGGTCCCTTGGTTGATTAATCAGTCCAAGATGATTGTTGGTTGCGCTTTGCTTGGCAGTAGTCGTCTTTAAAAACGCCTATTGTTTATGAGTTTGCTTGACCACAATTAACATAAAAATGGCAGGGAACGTTAACGTTAACGTTCGGCCAAAGTCAATGCTTTATCCGCCCAAACGCTTTCAACAAGTTTAGGGTGCGTAAGCTCTAAGGATAAATAGTTTAAAAGAAGTATCTGTACACGCCTGCCTTTCAAAGTTTAAGGCAGTTAAAAGTTAAGTTTGTTTGCTTGCGACAAACCCCCTTTAGGGGTCCGATTGTGAGCCGTCAATTTGTCTTAGACATGCCTTGATGTGTCAACAGCTGTATAGATGCCACACAAGTTTGTAATTGAACACAGTCACAACGGGTGACAGGACATTATGAACAAAAGAGGGGATACATGGTTGCTCGAAATATAGATCTTTTACTGGGTGTAACTTATCAGCACGTTTCACGTTTTAAATCAATCGGGATATCAAACACGCTTGACTTACTAGATGCCGCTGATACAGCACAGGCTAAACGCTCCCTTGCACGTTCATTATCAATTACATCTAGACAGATGACGCGCTGGGTTTATAGCGCAAATTTGTTGCGGATTCGTGGATTGAGTACCCATTACGCTAACCTGTTGATTGAGGTTGGTGTTTGTACAACGGATGATCTCATTCAAGCTGAGATAAAACCATTGATTGCAAAAATGCAGGAATTAAACAGCAGAAAGCGATTTGTTAAACGTCTGCCTGCCCATTCGCAAATTCAGCAGTGGCAGCTAGACGCACACGCACTCGCACCTGTTTAAGTTAGCTCGGCAAGTATCGTTAGCCCTAATTGTAACTACTCAGAAAACAAGTTTTTAGCGTTGTATCGGTTTTCTTGATAGTAGATAGGCTCACTATGAGTCGAAACGGTGGATTATGAAAGGTATATTGTGTTGCTAAAGGAAAATCAGGTGAATACGACGCCGAACGGGTTATCTCGGCTGACAACTAGTGAACAATGGATAAAACTGGGTTTGTCGCGAGAACCACAGAGTAGGGTGATCGCGCTGGCCATTTGTATTTATATGATCAATTTTGGTGCGCTCTGCGCCAGTTTTGGTCTAATGCGGTTGCGAACTGATATTGTTGGATACGGTCAGTTTGTTATGGTGGGGTTGGTATTTATTTGGATGTGGACGCCACGCTTTTTTGTGAAATTGCCCAAACCAGCCCTAATTGAAGAAGATTTATTTCCCGAACTAACGCAATTGGTTGAAAGTGTTGCCGCCCATCTAGGGGTGACAACGCCGCGTATTTTTATGACCGAGCGTTTTACGGCCGCTTATACACGTGTAGGCAAGCGTCGCCGTCCGTTTTTGGTTTTGGGTCATTCGTTACTGTCTTTATTAGATTCGGCCGAATTGGTCACCATTATTGCCCACGAATTAACGCATGATCGAGATGGGTCATTCGCTCGACACTTT
>JBMZDF010000127.1:0-13279 GCA_049614105.1 Promineifilaceae bacterium (SeqCode) | reverse complement strand
TCTGCACTAACCCATTTGAAATATACCCATTGGATAATTATGCTCTTAACGGTTGAGCGAAAATGAAATTTCGGCCGATTCTGCAAACGGATTGGCCGCTTCGTCTAAAAACTGAACGGGCGTTAGGTCGGGATAATGGTACATGCCAGTGTACATTGTGACCGTTGAGCCAGATGGGTTGAGTTCCTCAAATAGAAAACGACTGATCACAATATCATTTTCGCGCCACTGACCTGCATAAAACGTGGCGGCGTCCTGTTGTCCAAGAATCGAGCCGTCAGCGTCCAGCAGCCGATTGCTAAAATGATAGTCAACGGGGCCACCGCCGCCAACGCGCCAAACAACGCGCCAGTCGAGCGTTTGCGCTGGCTCGTCGTAGATGGGCTGAGTATGGCCGAGTAGGTTGACCCAATTAGAAAGTAGGTAGGGTGGATCGAACGCAATGTCTGGTTGGGGTTGGGTGGTCAGGACGTAGCTGCTGTGGGTGAGATCGGGGTTGCGGAGTTGGGTTTCGGCCGAATCCACTGCCATCCCCGCCACCATTTGCACAAGCGGAAACCGCTCAGGCTCGATTGCCAGCACAACGCTGTCGCCCTCAGGAAAAACGGCAGACGTTGTCGCATCAACAAAACGGTGCGGTACACCGCGCAACAGTAGCTCATAAATAGCGGGAACGTTGTCCACGTCTGGAAACGCCCCATCACTCATCACAAGAACCTCAAATGCGTCGACTTTTTCGCGTAGCAGTAAGGTTTGTGTAACGGCTTCAAGCTGCACCGATAAGGGTGTGCCAAACCCGCCCGGCGAATCGTTTTGTTGCAGAAACACAAGCAGGGCAACAACCACCCAAATTTGCGCCACTGCGCTAAGACCGACAACGCCCCAACTCAGCCGCGACACGGCGGGACGACCTAGCTCCAACAGCCACGCAAACCCAATCCCCGCAAGGACAAATTGGGCGGGGTAGGTTGGCAGAAGATAATGCAGCACAACAGGAACAAGCTCCCACATGAAAAAGAACGTGGCGCAAGCTAGCCAGATGAGCAAAATCAGATCGACAGGACGACGGCGCTGGACCGTGCGCCAAATGCCTAAAATAATGAGACCGATCCAGAGAATGTGAACCCCAGTCAGGTCTGGAACCTGGGCAAGATAGGCTTCGTAGGCGCTTGCACCTGCATAAGCGTGGATTTCGCGTCCCGTGGTGAGTAACCATGTGTGGCGTAGGGCGTTGGTGCTGATTTCGGCCGAAATCAACCGACCCATCCCCCCTGATTGCCCTAAATCCGCATCGCGCAGCAGATAAATCACAAAGGGCACAAGCGTTAACAACGACAGCCCGCCACCGATTAACAGCGGTCGCCATCCCACGCGCCGCCAATAAATCAGCAGCACAATCAGCGTGGCAGGCACAAGCGACACGGCCGCAAGATGTGCCTGAATCGCAATTGCTAGGCAAAGCAGTGCGCCAATTAGCCAGCGGGCGCGTTTTTCTTCAATCGCCAAGATCAGACAAATCGCCCAGCCAATGACAAAGGGCGCAAGCAAATTTTGCGCCCAGATTTTGCGGGCGTGCATAATTGCCCACGGGTTAACGGCAAACAGCGTTGTTGCCACGAATGCCGCATGCTTGCTCCAATAGCGGCGCGTCAGCCACCAGCAGCCCAGCACGGCCAGCGTGTTTAATAATCCTGTAAAAATTGTTGCTGAAAAAACGTGCTTCCAAACAAAGAGGGGGAGCGCATAGATCCAGACGCTCATGGGAAAGTTCGGCAGCCCGGCCGAATTACTGATACCGACCAGCGGAAAATATTTGAACTCCGCCATATCGTAGGCCAACGTCAACAGACGCGCCTCGTCTGCTTTGAACTCTGTCATACCAGGCCAAGCGATGCGTAAAATTGCGGCGATGAGAAGGAGCGAACCGAGGGAAAATGCGTCTCGTTTTGTCACAGGCGTGAATTATAAAGAGGAGGGCGAATAGAGGAAATAGTTAATGGATAACGGATAATGGTGAATGATTTCGCACCATTATCCGTCGAATTACGTTCTAAGGGAGGCCGTAACTAATTCGATAAATTGCACCTGCATCAGGATCTGAGGCGTCATAATCGCTCACATAAATTGCACCATCTGGCCCTTGTTTGAGCGCAATGAGCCAGTTATCGAGACGGGCAAACCATTCGATTTCGGTGCGGTAGCTGTCACCATTTGGCACAAGCTTGATGCGATGAATGCCGTGTTCGATACGCGCTGGCACAGACCATGAGCCAAAAACACCCGCGAACATATTGTTCTGATACGCTTCTGGAAAATTACCGCCCGTGTAGAAATCAAGCCCATTAACGGACGAGTGCGCTTGGAAGAAGCCGATCGCCGTGCTGGTGTCGTCACATTCCCCTTCGCCGCCGTTCCAGCAGTTGGGCCAGCCATAATCTTGGCCTGTGACAATATGATTGAGTTCTTCAAGTGGCGAGGTTGCGCCTAGATCGTCGCGCCCGTTGTCGGTGCTGAACAGGTCGCCCGTTTCAGGATGGAAAGCGAGGTCAAAGGGGTTCCGCAACCCAGAGGCCAAAATTTCCCCTTCGCCCGTTTCAGGATTGAAGCGCATCATCGTCGCGCTACGGTCGTCGGCTTCATCGCAAGCGTCGCAGGTGGAGCCGACGCCCATGTAGATCCAACCGTCGGGGCCAAATTCGAGATTGTTGTTTTTGTGCAGATTATTGGGTAATCCGCTGACGAGTGATTCATATTCATCAGCCTCACCGTCGTTGTCTGTGTCGCGAGCGATGGTGATTTTGCCCGTCTGCGAAATGTACGCGTCGCCCGTTTCGGGGTGGAAAGCGATGCCAACGGGCCATGTGAAGCCAAATGCCCATTGCTGCTGCACATCGGCGCGACCGTCGCCATCGGTGTCCTCAAGCATCCACACTTCACCATATTGATTTGTGCTGAACATCCGACCTTGTGCGTCGAAGGCGATGCTGGTTGGGCGGCGAATGTCGGCAAACTTGATGATACTGAACCCAGGGGGCAACTCTGCGCCTTCAACCTCGATTATGACCTCCGTTGGGACGGTTGGTTCTGGGGTTGGCTCAGGCGTATTGGTTGGTGTGGGAACGTCGGTTGGTGGAATAAGCGTTGGAGTAGGCAGATCGGTTGCGACTGGTTCGGTCGTACTCGCAACGGCGGTTGGGTCAGGATTAGAGGGGACGGCAGTTTCGGCCGAATTTCCATCAACCGTCGCCGCCACCGACACCTCGTCATTATCCAACGTGCCGCAAGCTGCAAGCAGCAACACAACGACAAACGCAACTATCAACTGATATTGAAAACGTTTCATAAACTCGCTCAAACAACAGATTTACAAATTAAGCACCAGCATCGGCTGGCGCGAACCAAAGCATAACATTGATTGAGACCTGTGACAGCCTGATTATCACGAGATTGATGACCCGCTAAGCAGGTGTTGAGAAATGAAGTGGGTTGTGGCTGAAAAGCTGCCCCGTTTTACCCTGTATAAGGAGAATTTCGTTCCCAGAGGCAGCCAGATTGGTTTATCTCAGCACCTTGTTGCAGTTGGTACAATTCGGCCGAATGGGCAACATCGGGCTGCATAGCGGTCGCCAGCGCATACCCTTCGCTTACCATCTCAGCGTTAATCAAACGGTCGCCAATATAAACGTACCGCAGCAGTTGCCCCGTGCTGTCATAATTAGTTACGTCACGCTCCAACTCGATCCAACGGATGCCGATTTTGTTCCCAAGCTGTCCAGCCGCTTCTGCCCCACAGGGCGCATCGATTTGCGGAGTCGAAATCCCAATCAGACGAACCAGTGTGTCAATCCCATTAATATAGACAACAATGGTGTGACCGTTAATGACTTCACGCAGTAACGCCTGTTCACGAACATGAACAGGGTTCGCGGGTGCGGCTGTTGGGGCTGGTGCGGGTAGTGTGCTTGCCTGCCCGCCTGTCGCACAGGGCGGCCAAGGCCCAGAAGAAGGAATCACACAATTATTGTTGTTGCCTGTTGGGGGCGTCGTTGGCGTGCTGGTGTTGCCTGTTGCACAGGGCGGCCAAGGCCCAGAGGGGGGAATCACACAGCTATTGTTCTGAGACGTGTTGACCGTTGCGCCTCCTGTTGCGCAGGACGGCCAAGGCCCAGAGGGAGGGATCACGCAGCCTGATGGATCGTGAGCTAGCACTGGCTGTCCAACAATGACAACCAAACAGGCCGCAAAAGCGAAAAGTAGAATTAAATAGACTCGGATAGGCACAAACCTCATAGTGATACTCCAATCAGAAATTCGTTACGCAGACTCTCACAGAATGCCATAGTCGCTTTGAAATAGCAACCAATCTACCGTATATTTTTTCGTGTCGGGCTTTCGACAGGCCGCAAAAGAGTAGATAAAAATGGCCCACGCAGCGCGTATAAAGCACCCCCTTAATCCCTTCCGAAGGGAGGGAGATCAGATCCCTTTCCCTGTGGGGAGGTTAGGTGGGGTGCTGTCAACTCCTAGTCATGACGAAAACCTCAGAGGTTTTTATGCACAGACTAGGCTAGATGACAACAAACCTCTGAGGTTTATTGATCGAAATTTTTGTGGCGCACTTAAACCCTCTGATGTTCTCTTTCTGAGAACCCATGAACATTAAATTTATTTCAAAATGAGTGCTTCGTCAACAGCCTCGTTGAGAGAACGGCAGCTAATTAGTTTCATGCCTTCGGGAACAGCTTTGACGCGCTTGCCTTGGAGACGTGGCACGACGCAACGTTTGAAGCCTAGCTTGGATGCCTCTTTAAGCCGCTGCTCAATTTGGCTGACGGCGCGTAGCTCACCGCTTAGACCTACCTCGCCAATGAACGCGAGATCGGCATGCACGGGCAGGTCGCGGCTGCTGCTAACAATCGCGATGGCGAGTGCAAGATCGGCCGCAGGCTCATCAATCGTCAGCCCACCAATCACATTGGCAAAAATATCTTTGTCGAACAGCTTCACACGTACCCGTTTTGAAAGCACCGCAGAAATGAGCAGCAGGCGATTGTGATCGACGCCGTTTGCTGTTCTGCGTGGGTTGGCAAAAGCGGTTGAACTGGCAAGCGCCTGAATTTCGACCAAGATGGGGCGCGTTCCTTCCATTGTTACGGCGATGGCAGAACCAGGGGCGTTGATCTGCCGTTCGGCCAAAAACGCCTCGGACGGATTCACGACTTCCTGCATGCCTTCCGCATCCATTTCAAAGACGCCGACCTCGTTGGTTGCCCCAAAGCGATTTTTGACGCTGCGCAGCAGGCGGAAGCGATGAAACTGATCGCCCTCCAGATAGAGAACGGTGTCGACAATATGTTCAAGCACACGCGGCCCTGCAATTGTGCCTGTTTTGGTGACGTGTCCGACCAAAAATACGGTGATGCCCGATGTTTTGGCCAGCTCTTGGAATTTTGCAGCACAGTGACGCACTTGACTGACGCTGCCTGCGGCCGAATTTGAATCTTCGGTGACGCTCGTCTGGATCGAGTCGATAATCACCATAACGGGATTAATCTCTCGGATATGGTGCAGCATCGAGTTGACGCTGGTTTCTGTCACCAAGTAGAGTTCGTCGCACTTGACGTTAAGCCGATCGGCCCGCATCTTGATCTGTTGCAGACTTTCCTCGCCCGAAACGTAAAGGACTGGGCCGTGCGCCTTGGCAACCATGTCGGCTACATCAAGCAAAATAGTTGATTTGCCGATCCCCGGTTCGCCACCGAGCAAGATTAGTGAGCCAGGCACAACGCCACCGCCGAGCACACGGGAAAATTCGGCCAGCGGCAACGATAACCGTTCGCGTCCGTCCGCTTTGATTGCCGCAAGCTTTTTCGGCCGACTCATAAAGGAAAGCGGCCCGCTGGCCTTCCCACGCTTACTAACCGTTGAGGCTGGCGTGATTATCTCCTTTTCCATTGTGCCAAACTCATTGCACTTTGGACAACGACCGAGAAAAGTAGGGGCCACACGGCCACAGTTGGAACAAACGTAACGGGATCTTTCTTTAGCCATAAGGGAAATGGGAGCAGAGAATAAAGACACTTGAATGATGAATGACCGCGCCTTTTATTTTTTTATTCATCATTCTTCATTCAAACTTTCTTTCTAGCTGTACGCTTTTTTCAAGACGTCGCTTGCCGCGAGCAGCGCCTCATCCGTTTTGCAGAAGGCGAAACGAGCGATGTTTGCGCCGTCGGCCGGATTAACATAGAAGGCGCTTGGCGGAATTGCCGTAACGCCGACCTCTTTGGTGAGATAACGACAAAATTCGATGTCGTTGGCGAAGCCTAGCCCGCTGATGTCAACCATCGTGAAATAGGTTCCTTTGGGCGTGATGACGGGGAAGCCTGCGGCCGAAAGTCCTTCGATCAGGATGTCGCGCTTTTTTTGATAGAGCGTTCCCAACTCGTCATAGTAACCAACTTCGTCAGCCCACTCAAGCGAGGCAGCGGTTGCTTCCTCTAACGGCGCAGCCCCTGCAAACGTGACCCACTGATGGGTACGGAAGATCGCGGTACACAATTCTGGTGAGCTTACAACCCAGCCAACCTTCCAACCTGTGACGCTGAACGTTTTGCCCACGCTGGCAATCATAACGGTTCGCTCCGCCATCCCGTCCAACGTGGCGATCGAAATATGCTCGACACCATCAAAGATAATGTGCTCATAAACTTCATCAGAAACCGCGATCACATCATATTTGTGGCACAAATCGGCAATCATCTGCAACTCTTCACGTGTGAACACCTTCCCAGACGGATTGTGTGGCGAGTTGATGATAATCACTTTTGTCTTGTCGCTAAACAGTGCTTCAAGCGCATCGGGATCGATCGACCAATCGGGTGCGCGTAGCGTGTAGTAGCGCGGCACACCGCCTGCAAACTCAACAGATGGCACATAGCTGTCATAGTATGGCTCAAACAGAATAACCTCATCACCTGGATCAACAAGCGACTGAATGCTTGAAAAAATGCACTCTGTTGCGCCGTGCATGGCGACGATTTGGGTGGCTGGGTCAACAATTAAGCCGTGATGTTTGGCAACCTTGGCGGCGATTGCGTTGCGTAAACGCGGTCGGCCGATGGCCGGTGGATATTGGTTGATGTCCTTGTCCAACGCTTCCTTGACCGCATTCTTGACAAAATCAGGGGCCGCAAAGTTAGGGAACCCTTGGCCTAGGTTAATTGACTTGTGCTTAATAGAAAGCGCCGTCATTTCACTGAAGATAGTTGTGCCGTAATGCTGCACACGTCGTGCCATGTAGGTCATAAGTTATCCTGTTTGGGTTGCCGACCAAGTTTCGGCAAAGATAGAGGTTGCATAATTGTGCCTCCACTATACCTGCAAACGCCCCAATCTGCTCATATTTAAGCAAGCGATCCTATTTGGAAAGGACACAAGAATCTCGATTAATAAACCTCTGAGGTTTGTCATCGTCTACGTGGGTCTGTGAATTAAAACCTCAGAGGTTTTCGTTAGTAATTGCGATCTGCTTAGGTCATGTCCACGGAAATTATGAGCGCCTTTTTTATGGAATAGAACGCCGTTGATAAGATGCTTCGTAAGAACGAGACACTATAACTGCAACTGGGAATTTTATAAGCTAGATTATTTTGTTCGGCCGCAGGCCAAACAAGCAATCTAAACAGGCAATAACAGGGATATTTGTTGCCTGTTTAGGCGATCAAGTGCCTACCGTGCATTCGATTGTCTTAGTGAATGAAATCAACTGACACACCCGTGTTGTTGATTGAGCCGCCACCCAAAACTAATTGGGACGGCATCGACGGGACGGATCTGTATCGTTGTTTTCAAGATTCAAGAACGCTTAATTCATTTTAATTTCATCAACCAGAATTGGTAAAAGGTCGCATGTGTGCTGTGCTGTGTGCCACACCTTCCGCTTAAGCTGTGGCTTATAGTGGAACACCGGTAGCCCCCACATAAGCGTCCTGTTTTGTGATATTGGTATTTGTTTCACTAATCTGTACTGGAATTGTGCTGGTTGTAGTGGAGCATCGTTAGGAATTACTGCATGAACCAGTTTACTAAGTATCTGCCTGTTGTCTCCCTTGTTGCATTAGTAATTGCATTTGTTCTGTTGATCACGTCGCTATTGGTTGCACAAAGCATTCGTGGTTCTGTTGAGGCGGCGGCGGACCCGGGGCAATCAATTACAGCTTTGAATGATGGGGAGGACGTTTCGGCCGAACAGGTAGCCGCGATCGAGACGGCAAATGTACAGGTAGCGTTGTTTGCACAGGCGACCGAAACAGTGCGTGCTATCGAAGCGGTTGCCCAGACAGACGAGGTTGCATTGGCGCAGATGGTTTCGGCCGAAACACCCCCACCGACCTCCGAGGCGGTAGTGAGGGAAGCGAAACGTCTGGAGATAGTACCAAGCGCCGAAGAAACAGACGCAGCGGCCGAGGGGATTGCCGACGAAAGCCCCGCCGTCATGAATACCCCTTACGCTATCTACAAAAACACATTGACACGCGGCTGGGAGAACCGAACCTTTGACGGCAACGTTAACTTTAACGGATTCCCCGCTTATGACGGATTAACGTCGATGACAATGGGATTTGCACAGGCGGATGGGGCTATTTATCTTTACACGCCAAATGAAATCAACGTTTCGACCTACCGTGCAATCCGTTTCTTCATTAACGGCGGGGCAGCGGGTGGTCAGAAAATCGCCGTTGCCTTAGTCGATGAAAACGACGCTGTACTCCAACATGTGCCGCTGACGCCCCCATCTGCAAACAACTGGCAACAAGTGGATATCAACCTAGAGGAATTGGGCAATCCGACAGCTATCCGTGGGGTTCAATTTGTCGATCTGCTGGGTGACGCACAACCGCTCTTTTTTATTGACGAGCTGGCTTTGGTAGACGATCCGTTGCAGGGGGCGCTTGACACCCGTGAGGCAAACGGGCCACGTTTAGAGATTAACCTTAATGATGAACGCCATCTCATCAGCGACTTCATCTATGGAATGAACTGGGCAGATGAAGCAACGGCTAACTTGATCGACCTGCCGCTTAATCGTTGGGGTGGCAATGCGACCACGCGCTACAATTGGAAGGCAGATGCCAGCAACGCAGGCAGCAATTGGTATTTTGAGAATACGCCGCCTGAAGTCCCCAATCCTAATTTACCGTTTGACTCTAGCGCAGATAAGTTTGTGCAGCAAAATGCCCGAACGGGCACAGAAACGATTTTGACCTTGCCGATGACGGGATGGGTTGCGCGTGGCGATGGTAGCTGCGGGTTTAGCGTTGAAATGTATGGGGAGCAAGCTGGAGCCGATCCGTGGCGTCCAGAATGCGGCACAGGTATTTCGGCCGATGGGACTCTAATCACCGATATACAGCCCACCAACACGAGTATTCCAGTCGGGCCAGCATTTAATCAGGCGTGGATGAGTCACTTGAAGGGGCGGTTTGGTTCGGCCGAAGAGGGCGGCGTGCGCTTCTACAGCCTAGACAACGAGCCGGGTCTCTGGAACCTAACGCACCGCGACATTCGTGTTGAGGGGCATATCGATACAGATGAACTGCTCGACAGGACGTTTGCCTACGCCTCGGCCGCCAAAGAGATCGACCCAGCGGGTCAAACAATCGGACCTGTTTTATGGGGTTGGTCTGCTTATTTCTGGTCTGCGGTGGATGTGTATAGCGGCGAAGACCCAAATCTCATTGCACCTGATCGGAATGCTCACGGCAATATTCCATTTGTCGCTTACTATCTGCAACAGATGAAAAAACATGAGGAAGACACAGGAACACGTCTACTCGATTACTTTGATCTGCATTTTTACCCGCAGGCTGTTGGGGTTGCATTTAACGAAGCGGGGGATGATGCTGTTCAGGCGCTCCGTTTGCGTTCGACACGCGCCCTGTGGGATCCAACCTATGTTGATGAAAGCTGGATTGAGACGCCTGTCATGTTGATCCCTCGTATGCGAACGTGGCGTGATGAGAATTACCCCAACACAAAGCTGGCCGTGTCAGAATACAATTGGGGCGGGTTGGAGCATATTAATGGCGCAGTGGCTCAAGCAGACGTTTTAGGCATCTTTGGTGATGAAGCGCTTGATATGGCTGCATTGTGGTCACCACCCGAAGTAAATTCCCCTGGCATGTTTGCGTTCCGCATGTATCGAAATTACGATGGGCAACATAGCAAGTTTGGCAACCTGAGCATCCGTGCGACAAGCACCGATCGGGAGCAGCTTGCCGTTTACGCGGCTAAACGAACGCAAGACGGTGTCTACACCGTTTTGATTCTCAACAAATCGGCCGCGCCGCTGACAAGTGATGTGGTGCTGAATGGCTACAACGGTGCAGCGATCACAGGCTTTCGCTACAGTGAGCTAAATCTGGACGCCATTGAACAGATTCGATTGTCAGACGTGAATGCTGCGACAGGCGCTCTTGTTGAAACATTTCCCCCGCACTCTTTGACTCTAATTGTGGTGGACGCCACAAATTAAGCTAATCTCCGCAATTCCTACCCAACTACTTAGGGTGATCGTAAGTTTGAGCCTTTAAACTAAGTCATGGTGATTGTTGCCATGTAGCTGTTATCACCATACTTGATAATGACAATTAGACAGGAGACGCATCTTGCCGCACTGATAAACTGTGGCAATTGTTGAGTCAAACCAAATTTTACCAAGTAAATCACAATTAATCCTTGACGAAAACCTCAGAGGTTTTTATGTATAGATTAGAGTAGACAACAACAAACCTCTGAGGTTTATTGATCGAAATCTTTTGTGATCTATTTACTCGATTTTATTCAATGACGCAATCTGCGGTGGGAAGCTGTACCAATCCTCGAATCCTGCCAAAAGGATGGACATGCTTGACAAAATATCACATCGTACCGCCCTCATATTATTTACTGTATCAGGGCTTATTTTCTTGCTAGTTAGTGGCTTTGTTATGCTGCTTGCATTTGACATACTCTCGCCTGAAGCGATTATGATGCGCATGCAAGAAAACGATCTAATTCAAAAGGCCGTAAGACGTACAAACATTCCAGTGGCCGAACCTTATGTAATGACCGACTGGTCTATTCGTGACGATTTTGTGGTGACAGTTGATGTCAACCGTGAGGCCCATGCGATTAGCAACCTGATTTATGGTGTTTCATTTGCCGAGCAAGATTTCTTGCTTGACACAGGTGCAACCATGAACAATTGGGGTGGTAATGCGACCACGCGCTATAACTGGGAAATTGGCAACGCTTGGAACGCGGCCCGCGATTGGCAGTTTCGTAATGGTGATTATGATGAGGTGGGCAATGTTGCGGATGCATTTTTGTCCGATTCGGCCGAAATTGGTCGCGCAACCCGCCTTGCTCTGCCAACCCTCGGCTGGGTTGCCAAAGACACAAACAACGACACCTGCTCCTTCCCACAGCCCGACGGAAGCTGTAGCTACGTCTACGAAAGCAACTGCGACAACCCCACCGTTGTCGCTGACCCAACAACCGCCAACATCCAGACAGACGTTGAATTCATGCGTCGCTGGCTGCAATATATCAAAGCAACGCACGGCTCCAACGCTATCACCATACTCGCGATGGACAATGAGCCAGAACTTTGGGGCTATACCCATTACGACGTACATCCCGACTGCACCACCTACGACGAAGTTCTCGACCAATACATCCGTTACGCAACCATGGCACGCCAAGAACTGCCCGATGCACAGCTTGCAGGCCCCACAACCTGCTGCTGGCATTATTATTGGAACTCACCTGCGGGGCGCTCAGACAAACGCGCTCACGGCGGACAAGACTTTTTGCCTTGGTTCCTCGACCAGATGCGTGAATATGATGAGGCGGCAGGCGAGCGACATTTAGACATTCTCGACCTGCACTACTATCCGACCGAAGGAATTTACAGCTATGACATCAGCGATCGCGTTGCCGATATGCGCCTGCGCAGCACACGGTCGCTGTGGGATCGTGACTATCGGGACGAATCTTGGATCAATCAACCGATCTATTTGATTCCACGGATGAAAGAACTGATTGACGCACATTATCCTGGGACAAAGTTTGCGCTAAGCGAATGGAACTTCGGGGCTGATTCCAGCATGAATGGAGCGCTGGCGATTGCTGACGCGCTGGGTGTCTTCGGCCGCGAAGACCTCTATTTCGCCACCTACTGGACCACCCCCAATGTAGGGTCGCCAGGGTATCTCGCGTTTAAGCTGTATCGTAATTATGACGACAACGGCGGAAAGTTTGGTGATTTGTCTGTGGTTTCAACATCGTCCGACGATTACGCCATCAGCAGTTTTGCTTCGATTGACACAGCGACAGGCAATCTGCACGTCATGTTGGTTAATAAACAAGAGCAGGGCGACACAACGCTGACGCTCGATCTGCAAGAGTTTGAGCACAACGGGACCGCTAAGTATGTGCGGCTTGACGCAGAGAATCCAGAAAGTTTTCAGGCGGGTGAGGTTGTTACTGATTCGGCCGATTTTTCGCTGACACTGCCTGCCTACTCGATTACACACGTGATTATTTCGGCCGATTAATCGCCTGTCAGGAGCTAAATTTGCATGTCGCCAACTAAACTTTCACCTCAACAACAAGAGACACAGCGCAAAAAGAAACGCCTGCTGCTTGGCGCATGTTCTTTGTTAGGACTTGGGATTCTGATGGCAATCGGTGCCGCAGGCTATATTTTGTACGCAGGTTTGATTGGAACCAGCACAAACGGAATTGAGATCAACGCTGATCTGTCTGAAATGGAACAACAGCTTGTGAACCAAATCTTTAGCGGCGAGCAGCAATCCGCAGGCGGGTATGATGAGGCGGTGACGCTACATCTGTTGCCCGAGCGCAGATTTGAACTACAGACAATTTTTGTTGCTCGTTCTGATCGGCCGACGGTGCGTACAGGGGTTTGGTATGAGCAAAATGAGTATGTGCGGCTCGATTTTGCTGAACTAGATGGCGAACCGATTCAGCAAGCGGGCGTTGCGTTTCGACTTGATAGCGACGCGCTAGTTGCACAGACTTATGACCGCGAATGGTTTAACTATGAGACATTTATTTTGGATTTGAGCGGTGAGGTTGTGTCTGATTCGGCCGAATAAAAACGCCTATTCTCCTGCCAACACACACATTGCTTGGGGCTTCTCTTGAATACGCCACATGTGCTTTTCGCCAGACTCAAGCACTTTTTGAGGCGTACCTAAGCAGATCACAA
>JBMZDF010000126.1:0-13286 GCA_049614105.1 Promineifilaceae bacterium (SeqCode) | reverse complement strand
TCTTGTTTGCAAATTTAGAAAGCTGGATTCAAGCAGGCCATGTGCCCGATGGCAGAGAAATCAACAGGTTGTATCTTATCGTGCAAAGTCGTGCTGCATGTCAGATAATTTACGACCGTGCAATGAGAATCGGTTTGTCAGGCGTTTTTTATGTAGGTGAAGATCATAAAACATGGAACCCCTTTCCATCGGGGCTATGGCTAACTTAACATTTGGGCAATAAATATGGACGATCCCGAAAAAATGAGGTTTGCGCACCTCTCATGTAATTGATGAGTGAAACGATGTTATCCAGCAATTTAGATCATGTAGACAAAATGTTTCATACACTAGGGAAGTTCTTGGAGGTTGATCAATGGTATCCTACCCGCCCATCTGATGATCTACATTATCAAATGACTTATGCGGGAAACTATGGTCAGTATATGTGTCACGCCTATGTGCATCGAGAATACGAGCAGTTTATCTTTTATGCTGTGATGCCCGAAACGGTGCCAGAATCCATACGGAAAGAGATAAGCTATTTTCTTACAATGGCTAACTATGGTATCCGCATTGGAAACTTTGAAATGGATTTTAAGGATGGCGTTGTTCGATTCAAAACAAGTATCGATTTTGAAGGCGTCATCGTAAATGCGTCTCTGCTCAAAAATACAACCTACCCTGCCGTGAATTTAATCGATCAATATTATCCTGGATTCATCTACATAATAAATGATGGGTGGTCTGCGGAAAAAGCGATCGCGTTTGTTGAAGCGTAACATGTCTCTTTAAAACCTGATCTCAATCAAAATATAGGCATGAGCTATGAGTGAACCATATCAATTATTCGTGTTAATCCCAGAAGGTCTGTTGGCACAGAGCGGTGTTAGGGCAACTCACACAATCATATTAGATGCTGGGGGCGTGATAGATGAAGACTCAACACTTGTGTTAAACAACTCAGATGAGAAGCAAGATATGCTGCCAACGTTTATTGTTGAGGAAGATACCGCATTAGATAAACTATCTATGTGGCCCACCTTAGGTTCAATTAGTTACTCAATGCCTGAGGGCATGGCAACTGTTTCGTATCTAAGCACGTTGGCAAATGGTCATATATACGCCATAGAGATTTCCGTGTTGCCACGAGCATTTGAAAGAAGCTGTTCAGCATCAAATTGGTACTGTGCGTTAGGGACTCGATTACATAATACCCTGCGGGCTAAACGTACTATTTTTGGTTGGGGTCTTGACTATAAAGGATTTGATTGGGATAAAGAACTCTCTCGTTTAAACAACAGTGATTATTTTGGCACATACTCATTGTTAGACTTAGGCAAAACGACATCACAAGGCTAACTATTCTTCGGTTTGCTGAAGTGCGCGGGTCGCTGAGTTTTTAACGTTTAACAATATTTACATGCTCAAATCAATTGGTTTCACGCTTGGAAAATATGCCCCCTTCCACAAGGGACATCAGTTTGTGATTGAGACAGCTTCGGCCGAAATGGACCATATCATCGTGTTAATTTATGACGCAAAAGAACAAACGTCGATCCCTCTAGCGGTTCGCGCCAACTGGATCCGCACCATTTATCCACAGGTTGAGGTAATTGAGGGACACAATGGGCCAACAGCAATCGGCAACACACCAGAAATTCAGCGATTACAAGAAAACTATATTCTCAAAATGCTAGGCAACCACAACATAACCGCCTTCTATTCCAGCGAATTCTACGGCGAGCATACAAGCAAGGCATTAGGCGCAATCAATCGACAGGTTGACCCAGATCGAGCGCATATCCCCATCTCGGCGACGCGGATTCGTTCTAATCCAAAAAAGCATCAAGAATTCCTGCATCCCATCGTGTACCAAGACCTGATTAGGTTTGGTGAATGTGGATAAACAACGCATTCCAGCAGAACTAAAAGAGCCTCTCACGCTAAGCGTGAGAGGCTCTTTTTCAAAATGCAATCGCCTTGCAGTGTGTTAGCGGCGTCGGCCGAAAATGCGCAGCAGCAAAATGAACAGATTGATAAAATCAAGATAGAGACGCAACGCCCCACCCACTGAAACGAGATTCACCACAGAATCCACATCACCGCCCGAGTTGACCATTGCCACCGTTGTCATCTGCTTGATTTTCTGTGTATCATAGATAGTCAAGCCTAAGAACAAAGCGATGCCTAAATAGGTCAGCAGCCAGTAGAACATTTCGTTGGCAAAGAAGATATTCACAATAGTTGCGAGGAAAAATCCGACCAGCGCCATCATAAAGAAGCTGCTGTATTTACTCATGTCGGTTTTTGTCGTAAACCCGACAAAGCTCATAATCCCGAACATCCCCGCCGTAATTCCAAAAACGAGCGCAATGCTGTCAGGCGTATACATTGCAATGATCACCGACATAGTAAGACCGTTGATCGCTGAGTAGAGCAGAAAGAGCATCATCGAGGTGCGCGGCGACAGTCGGCCGAGACTCCGCCCAATCGCCATCACGAGTAGCACCTCCCCAAGAAGCAACCCATAGAAGAACAAAGGGTTGAGCGCAAAACGAACATAAAGTCCTGAGGAATAGGTCCACTGGGCAATTAAGGCAGTCAGTACAAGTCCTGCGGCCATAAGCATATAAACACGGGTCATCACGGCGGCAAGCGCATTGTCGATTTCGGTTTGCGAAATCTTATAATCGGGCTGGAATGACGGAATCTGTTGGGTCATTATTTGATTACTCCTAAAGATAAGGTATGTCGGCACTGATATAATTCTTATTATCTCATAAAAAATGGGTTCTGGGTATGTGAAAAGTAAAAATTCTTGTGGTTTTCGGCCGAATCCAGTAAACTACGCGAGTTAATATATCAGTGATATATCAGACGATTGAACGCTTGGAAATTGGTTTGCTACGCTATGAAAGAAACCTCCTTCACAACGTTTTGCTTGCACTAATCAACGCACATTCATGTCATCATTACGGCAACAAGCCTACGAGGCTATCAAACACAAAATCGTCACGCTCCAACTTGCCCCCAACAGCGTTATCGATGAATCTGCGTTGCGCCAAGCGCTTAATTTAGGGCGCACGCCTATTCGTGAAGCATTACAGCGCCTACAATACGACAATCTTGTGACTATTCTGCCCCGTCGTGGCATGTTTGTCACTGAGGTCAGTATTAATGATTTACCAATGCTATATGAAAGCCGGGTTGTACTGGAAGCACATATCGCAGAGGTAGCGGCACGGCGCGGTTCGGCCGAACATTGGGATGAGATGGACGCCCTTTTGACTATCGACGTCCACTCAACCGATCAAGACAAGCTAATGACGGTTGACAAACGCTGTCATGAAATCATGTTCGAGGCAGCCAACAATCACTTCATCACCGATACCCTCGTCATGTTATATGCTCAAAGTCATCGACTTTGGCACCAATATCTATCCCGCGTTAGCCATATGACGCAAGCAATTAATGAACACAAGCTAATTTGCAACGCCCTACGCGCTGGCAACGGCGCTCTCGCAAGCGAATTGGTTGAAAAACACGTCCGCGCATTTCAGGCCGAAATTCAGGCCGTGATGATGGACGAGCTTCTTCTAAAGTAACCAGTAATCGGTAATTTGTCATCGGTCATCCGTCACCAACATGCCAAAAGCAGCATAACGGATAACGGATAACGGATAACGGTAACGGATAACAAATAACTGGAGACCACTATGGGACGTAAGAGAAGGCGCAAATCGCGCGACCGCACATCGAAGGCACAGGCTGAAGCCGTAAATAAAATCACGCAGCCAGTTCATAACCTGCCACTGTACAATCTGGTCAGTGAGGAATCAATTGAGAAGATTCATGACGTGTCAATGCAGATTTTGGAAGAAATCGGCATCGACTTTTATGATGATGAATCACTGTCTATCCTCAAAGCAAATGGCGCAACTGTCGACGGCAGCAATGTTCGTATGGGGCGCGAGCTTGTTGACCATTGGATAAGTTTTGCACCCAGCGAATTTAATCTGATTGCCCGCAATCCTGCGAATAAAGTACGCATCGGTGGCAACAGCATGTGCTTTGCACCTGTTTATGGCCCACCGTTTGTCTACGATCGGGATCGCGGCCGTCGTGAAGCGCGGCTGGTTGACTTTGAAAATTTTGTCAAACTCACCTACATGTCGCCCTATCTACACCACTCTGGCGGCACGATTGTCGAGCCAACGGACGAGCCAACGCACACGCGCCACCTCGACATGGTGTATTCCCACATCAAATATAGCGACAAGTCATTCATGGGGTCGGTCATGTCGGAGGTCAATGCACAGGATTCAGTTGAAATGTGCAAGATCCTCTACGGCGACGCGATTTATGAAAACCCCGCGATGATCAACCTGATCAACATCAGCAGCCCCCGTCGTCTTGACGATCGCATGCTGGAAGCGTTGAAGGTTTATGCCAAGCACAAACAGGCGATGATTATCACGCCGTTTATTTTGTCAGGCGCAATGGCTCCCGTTTCTGTTGCAGGTACGGTTGCCCAGTTCAACGCAGAATCATTGGCTGGCATCGTGCTAGCCCAGATGATCAACCCTGGCACGCCTTGTGTCTATGGTTCGTTCCAAACAAATATTGATCTGCAAAGTGGCGCACCTGTCTTTGGTTCGCCAGAATCACAACACGCGCTGTTCCTTGGCGCACAGTTGGCTCGTCGTCACAACCTACCCTTCCGTACAGGCGGCATGTTTGCTAGCGGCAAGGTTGGTGATGCACAATCGGCTTACGAGTCAATGGCTGTCATTCAGGCGGCTGTCACCGCACGTGTAAACTTTATTCTACACGCGGCGGGCTGGCTGGAAGGCGGTCTCTCGGCTGGTTACGAGAAGTTCATCATGGACAACGAAATTCTCGGCATGATGCATGTGCTCATGGCGGGTGTTGACCTGTCTGAGGATGCATTTGCAATGGAATCGCATCGTACTGTGCCACCTGGGGGCCATCATCTCGGCACAGACCATACGGCGCGTAACTTCCGCACGGCATTCTTTAGAAGCCAGTTGTTTGATTACAATTCGGCCGAACAGTGGGTCGAAGAAGGCAGCAGAACATCTGAAGAAGTTGCCAACGTCCGCTGGAAGAAAATGCTGAAAGAATACAAAGCTCCCCCGCTCGATCCCGCCATCGACGAAGCGCTGCTTGCGTTCATGGCACGTCGTAAAATAGAAATTCCACCTGAATTCTAAACTATTAAACGTAAGGTCTAAAACGTGAGCACACCCTTCTAACACATCACGTTTTACGCCTTACGCACTCCCATTAAGCACAGGTTTTGAAATGAGTGATTTCCCATCAAAAGTAAAATGCGTCGTTATTGGCGCTGGTATCGTTGGTAACGCAGTTGTTTACCATCTTGCAAAACTCGGCTGGACAAACATGCTCCAGATCGACAAAGGGCCGTTCCCGAACCCGGGTGGCTCTACAGGTCATGCGTCTAACTTCATCTTCCCCGTCGACCACGGCAAGGAAATGGCGCAATTGACGATGGACAGCGTACGCCAATATAAAGAAATGGGTGTTTTCACCCGTTATGGTGGCATCGAAGTAGCTCGTACCGAAGAGCGCATGGAAGAACTACGCCGTCGCATGTCCTCAGCAAAGTCTTGGGGCGTTGAAGCGCAGATGGTCACGGTTGACGAGATCCTAGAGATGGTTCCCTTCATCGACCGCGACATCATCATTGGTGGCTTCTACACACCAGACGTTGGCGTTGTGGACTCACTGCGTGCAGGCACAATCATGCGCGAATGGGCGCGTGACAATGGACACTTGACACTAGCACCAAACACCGAGGTTCGCGACATCGTCGTGAAAGACGGTCAAGTTGTTGGTATCGAAACGGACAAAGGCTATGTTGAAGCAGAGTATGTTGTGATCGCAACGGGCTGCTGGAGTCCAAAACTTGCCAAAATGGCAGGGGCAACAATTCCACTCACCCCAGCCGTCCACCAAATGGTTAGCGCAGGTCCACTGCCCCAACTTTCTGGCGACCACATTTATCCGATTGTGCGCGACATGGACACGTTCTGTTACGAACGTCAAGATGGTACGCACATGGAAGTCGGGTCTTATGCTCACCGTGCAATCCTGATGGATGCTGAGGATATTCCTTCTATCGAAGAATCACCTTTGTCACCAACTGAGTTGCCACTGACGCAAGACGACTTTGATCCACAGCTTGAGCAAGCAATGGAATTGATGCCAGAATTGCTCGGCACAGATGATGCACAAATCAGCTATGCGATTAACGGTCTGTTGTCGTTAACACCTGATGGCTATCCACTGATTGGCGAAACGCTTGAAGTCAAGAAACTATGGTCGGCCGCAGCAATCTGGATTAAAGAAGGGCCAGGCGCAGGTCGCATGGTTGCCGAATGGATGGTGCGTGGTTGGCCAGACGTTGACCCGCATCACTCAAACATCGCTCGTTTTACCGACGTACAGCGCACACGTCAGCACGTAAAGGCGCGTACAGACGAAGGTTTCAACAAAACATACGGTATCGTGCATCCACGCGAGCAGTGGAACTCAAACCGTAACTTGAAAGTCACCCCATTCTACGCACGTGAAGTAGCGCTGGGTGCAGAATTCTTCGAGACACACGGTTGGGAACGTCCACAATGGTACAACTCTAACCAGCATCTAGTTGAACGTTATGCAGACCAAATCTCAATGCGCGAGCATGAATGGGACGCTCGCTGGTGGTCACCCATCATCAATGCTGAGCATCTCAACATGCGCGAAAACTGCGCGATGGTTGACTTGGGAGCCTTTGCAATTTTTGATGTATCGGGCGCAGGCGCGAAAAGTTACATGCAGAAGATTGCGATGGCGAACATGAACTTCAAAATCGGCCGATCTGCATACACCCCCATCCTTGCTCAAAACGGTGGCTTCCTCGCTGATCTCACGATTATGCGCCTTGGTCGCAACCACTACCGTATCATCACGGGCGGTGGCGACGAAGGTCGCGACCAACAGTGGTTCCGTCAAAATCTGCCAGAAGATGGTTCGGTTGTATTGACAAACCTAACGTCAGCATTCTGCACAATCGGTGTCTGGGGACCAAACGCCCGCGACATGGTGCAGTCAGTCACACGTCAAGATTTGAGCAATGAAGCGTTCCCTTACGGCGCAACGCAAGAAGTAATCATCAACGGCATCAAATGTCGCATGTTCCGTATCTCTTATGTTGGCGAACTCGGCTGGGAAATTTATTGCCCAACCGAAAACGGACTGAAACTGTGGGATACGCTTGCTGAAGCTGGCGAAGCATTTGGCTGCGCTCCTGCTGGTATCGGTGTTTATGGCAACACAGGACGCATCGAAAAAGGCTATCGCCTGATGGGTGCTGAGCTTGAAACGCACTACACGCCATTTGAAGCGGGTCTAGCGCGTCCGAAAATCAAGAAAGCAGACTTCATTGGCAAGGAAGCGATCATCAAAGCGGCGGGCGAACCAGTTGCAACCCACATGTGTACGCTTTCAATTGATGATCACACCTCTGCCTCTGGCATCAAACGCTACCCACAAGGTGGCGAGCCAATCACTACCCCAGACGGCGCTCGCATTGTAGACAGCCACGATCGCGGCAGCTACATCACGACAGCAGGCTCTAGCCCATCAACAGGCAAGTTCTTGGTCATGGGTTATTTGCCACCAGAACATGCTGTTGTCGGCAAAAAGCTGGCTGTGCAGTATATGATGGAACTCTACAGTGCAACTGTCGAGGTTGTTGGCAGCACACCGTACTTTGACCCAACCAATGCACGGATGAAGGGCTAAAAAGAAATGAAGAAGTTTGAATGAAGAATGGCGAACTCCTCTATTCTTCATTCTCTATTCCTTCATTCTTCATTATTTAATTATGGACATTCTTGTATGCGTCAAGCGGGTTCCCGCAACGGGCGCGAAGATCAATTTAACGGCTGATGAGCAGATGATCGATACAAAGCATCTCGGTTTTGCGGTAAGCCCGCATGAAGAGTGTGCAATCGAGGAAGCGATTCGGCAGGTAAAAGAGCATGGCGGCAGCGTAACCGTGATGACAATGGGCGATGAGATCGCTACTGAACAGTTAAAGTATGCCCTTGCAATGGGTGTAAACGAAGCTGTTTTGGTCAACAACGGTGGTGCAGATTGGGACCCAATGGCAACGGCGAGTGCGCTCGTTGAGGCGATTCGTGAGCTGGAAGCTGATGGCAAATCATATGATGCGCTGTTTTTTGGCAACGAATCGGCCGATAATGGCGGCTATCAAGTCGGCATCCGTGTTGCCTATGCGCTCGGTTTGCCAGTCGTCGGCGGCATCAAATCACTCACCCTCGACGGTGACAGTGCCATCGCCAAACGTGAAGTCGGAAACTCATGGGAAGTATACGAAGTTGGCTTGCCAGCTATGTTTACTATGAAAGAAGGCATCAACCTGCCTCGCTACCCATCTGTACGCGGACGCTTACGGGCGAAAAGGGCACAGATTTTGCAAATTACGCCTGCACACGTCGCGGGTGGCCCCAGCAAAATTCGCCTCAAGACCCCGACTAGTGCGGGTAAAGAGGTTGAGATTTTAGGCAACGGCGTCGAAGCAGCGCCACGAGTTGCAGCGATTATGGATGAGTTGGGTCTGTTGGGTTAACGTCGAAAGACGCTAGACGCCATATCAAGCACGTTTAAACGTGCTTCCCGTCTTGCCCTAGAATGAATTCTGGGGGATGGAGACAATAACAATGATTATTGTATTGATTGAACACGATCGCGGCGATGTCAGCAAAGCAAGCTATGAAGCGTTGACGTTTGCACGCGACCTTGATGACCAGTTAGCAGCCGTTGTAATTGGTGACGATGTTGAAGAAATTGCGGAAGAACTCAACGAATACGGCGTCACCGATGCTTATATTTTTGATGACGGCGATTTAGAAGAGTATGCCCCTGCTGCTTGGGGTCGTTGCATTGCGCAGTTGGTTGAGAATGAATCCCCAGCGGCCGTTTTGGCAACGGGAACCGATCGCGGCAACGAAGTGATGGCACATGCTGGTGCAATCCTTGGCTTGCCAATGTGCGCCAACGTCCTCGAAGGCGACTTTGACGACGATTATTCTGTTACGCGCGTGCGTTGGGGCGGCAGTCTGCTCGAAGAAGCGACCATCAGCGGCGACACAAAGCTGATGACCTTGGCCCCGCTGCACGTTGAAGCCAGCACGGTTGACAACGACGAAGATGTTGAAATTCACGAGCAGGATGTTGAGCTAGAAGACAACGATTTGCGTGTGCAGGTTTCAAGCCGTGAAGAGCCAGAACAAGCTGGCGTGTCGTTGACCGATGCGCGGATCGTCGTAAGCGGCGGTCGTGGCGTGGGCAGTGCAGAAGGCTTTGATAAGCTGGACGCATTGGCAAAGGCTGTCGAAGGCGCGGTTGGCTGTTCACGGGCTGTGACCAACAATGGTTGGCGTCCACATGCGGATCAGGTTGGGCAGACGGGCAACCGTGTTGCACCTGACTTGTACATCGCCAACGGCATCAGCGGCGCGAGCCAGCACATGGCGGGTTGCGCGGCATCAAAGCATTTGCTTGTCATCAACACCGATCCAGAAGCACCCATTTTGGCAAAAGCTGACTATGCAATCATCGGTGATTTGCATGAAGTACTGCCTGCGATTACGGCCGAAGTTAAAAAGCTAAAGTCTAAAAAGCGTTAAGCTTTTCAAACTATGATTAAAAAGAGAGCGATTTCGGCCGAAATCGCTCTCTTTTCATATTCTGAACAAACAGACGCTAACATCAATATCTTAGCCACAGTCCATCATTTCTGCATCATTTTCGTTTTACTTTCTTTAGAAGCGTGCATGAATAGGTATGTGCTTTTTACACCCGTTTACAGCAAGGAGGATGAACTGATTATTGCGACCGAGACACCAGAACCCGACTTCTATTCTAACCTCAAACAGGTTTTAGAATTTTATGATGTTGTCTATCAAGAAACGGCCGATGGCATGATTCTTGTGCCAGCACATCTGTTGGAAGATCGTGATTTAATATGGAATTACACAACCAAAGCAAATGACGAAACTTGGCTACAGGAACATTAGATGGGATCTTCCCGAAGTCATTCATAGAGCGGTGAGAAAAATGCCTAGATCAACAGCGTACGACTTAGCGTCTACCCTAATGCGCCTCAATTGAAGTCACAACCGCTTTCAAGGTGACAACCACAATCACAATCACGCCACCGATCATCGCTTGCGGGCTGGGGACTTCCGCGATAACCAAAACGACCCAGATCGGGTTCAAGATCGGTTCCAAAGTTAGCAACAGGATCGCTTCAATCGCCAGCAGGTGCTTCACCGCCAGCGTGTACAGAATCATTGGAATGCCGAGTTGGAAGATACCGAGCGCAACAATCACGGCAATCTCGTAAGCTGTAAACGGCTCCCCAAAAATAAAAGGCAACCCAATCAGTGCGGCAAACACATTGCCCAGAAAGGTCACGGTGGCAGGTGAGCCATCTTTTTCCATGCGCAGCAGGATGACCATCAGCGCAAGTGTGACGCCGCTAAAAATGGCGATGAGGTTGCCTTGGAGATTTTCGGCCGATAAGCTACCGTCAAAAAACAGCAGCATCCCAATAAAAATCAAGACCAACGCAACCCAATCAACCCATTTCGGCCGCTCTCGCAGCAGCCAAATCCCTAAAATCGCAACCCAAATAGGAGATGTAAACTGGAGCAGCACCGCATTGGCCGCTGTTGTCATTTGCGTCGCGAGAGCAAACGTCAGATTGGTTGCCACATAGGCAACCGCGCCCCCAATCTGTAAACGCGACACACGTCGCTCCTTGAAGAGAGGCGCGATTGCGTCTGGCTCTTGATAAAAGAGGTAGACACCGATCAAGAGCGCCGAGACAAAACTGCGTGCGCCGTTTAGCGCAACGCCATTCCAACCCGACAGCTTAATCAGCACGCCACCCGTGCTAAACATCAAGGCGGCGACAACCATCGTAAAAATGGCGCGGTGTTTGACTGTAAACGTCATGCGATCCTAAACGGTTACAACCTCATGACGCAAACGCCGCTTTTCCACGCGATCTAGCTGCACATCAACACCAATTCCGGGGCCTGTTGGCACGCTCATTGTGCTGTCTTCAGTGTTCAGCACAAAATGCGGCTCTGCAATATCCTCAGCGAAATAGCGATCGGTGGCTGATAAATCACCGGGGAGCGTGAAGTTTGGCAACGTTGAAAGATGAATATTGACGGCACGCCCAACGCCCGTTTCCAACATGCCCCCGCTCCACATCGCGATATTGGCCGCTTGTGCCATATCGTGAATTTTGAGCGCGTTTGTTAGGCCGCCCACGCGGGACACCTTCATGTTGATGATGCGCCCCGCGTTGAGGTCGATCATCGCCTGTGCATCTGCCACGCCGTGAATGCTCTCGTCAAGGCAAACAGGGGTTTCGATTTGTGCTTGCAAGCGTGCATGGTCGGCAATGTCGTCGTAGGCCAACGGTTGCTCAATCATGAGCAAGCCAAGCGCGTCAAGCTCTTTCAGCATCGGCACATCGTCTAGCGTAAAGGCTGAGTTGGCGTCGGCCATGACGCGCATGTTGGGGTAGGTGCTGCGAATTCGGCCGATTGGTGCCACCGTCCACCCCGGCTCAATCTTGCATTTAATACGCCCATACCCTTGTTCGACAAACATGCCAACCCGATCAACCAGTGCGTCAATTGACGGTTGGATTCCAATACTGACGCCCACCTCAATGCGGTCGCGCACGCTGTTCCACATGGCGCTCAACGGAACGCCTTGCGCCTTGGCACACAGATCCCAGATCGCATTTTCAAGCGACGATTTTGCCATGGGATGCCCGCGAATTTTCTTGAGCAGGCGAAACGCATCGGCTGGATCGTTAATTTCCTGTCCGATCAGACGTGGAAAAACAAAATCGGTCAGAATATGCCAAGCGGTGGTGAGTGTTTCGGCCGAATACCATGGCCCCATGCCAGCCACGCACTCGCCCCAGCCGACAAGCCCTTCGCTGTAAACGGCAATCAGGTGGCATTCCTGCACCGATTCCACCCCCATGCTGGTGCGAAAAGGGTGGACAAGTTGATTTGAGATGTGATGAAGTTCAATGCGTTCGATTTTCATAATTTCTTCTATGATTTCCAATTTCTTTCCAGCAGATAATAGCTTAGCGTCGGCTCATGGATCAAATCGGTGGCGCTAAAGCCTTGGTCAAAGGCGCTTTCAAACACGCGGCGGGTGTGCATCCGCCAGTCGATCGCGTTTTGTAGGTTGGCACGTTTGAGCGTTTGGAAGTTGCTGGGGACTGCCAGCAACGCGGTATCTTGTGTTGTGAGCAATGAGGGATCAAAGGCGGTGGGGGATGGGTGATCGTTTTCGATTTCGGCCGAATTCACAACCCTAACCCCCTCAGATTCCCAATCGGTGCGGGTTTTGTGGATAAATTCGGCCGAATGACGCGCCGCAACGTGCTCAGACGCCAGCCACCAGTCAACCTGAAACCGATCGCTCAAAATACCTGCATTGAGCGCGTCCGTCATCATGCCGTACACATTGCGCTTATACGTCTTGCAAACTGCGCCCAACTTGTGAATATTGAGCCGCGCATTCTTTGTCTCAAGCGGATCAAAAGTCCAGGTCATCAGATCAATTTTCTGCCGCAACACCGCCTCGCGCTGTGCTTGTTTGATAATTGCGCCCACCCCTTTGCCCTGATACGCAGGAAGAACGGCCGCGAGGTGCGAGTGATGCTTCATCCTAAAATTAGCATCTTGCAAATCATTGCCGACAAAGCTCACAAAGCTGATGCAAAACCCAATCGGCAGCTCACCATCATAGGCCAACAAAACAACCCCTTTCTCATGTGCAACGGCGTTTAGCATATGGTCAGGCACAAACTCGATGCCGATCCAAGCGGCACGTTCTATGTTGTTCACATGATGGCATTGGGCGACGGTGGTAACAGGTTGAATTGTAATGTTCATAAGCTTTGTTGCTTCCTAGCCAATCTGTTTACATTGGCTTAGGCCGATTGTGGCATTGCAGCGTAAAAGAATGATGATCTACTTAATTGAATCACTAAACCCTTATCTCGCCAAAAAGTTGCTGGAAAATCGGCCGATTAACGTCTCGCACCCAAATAACTAGGAAACAAGTGATGATTGACGAAGAATCAACCAGCTTTTCTAACGGAGACGCGCCAGCGGCGACGTCTCTACCAGAGACAACAACCT
>JBMZDF010000125.1:0-13302 GCA_049614105.1 Promineifilaceae bacterium (SeqCode) | reverse complement strand
TAATAAAACCCCAAAAAGGGCTCATATACACATAAACACCCACTTTTCCAGAGGAAACATACCGATTGCTATGTCATAGCATACTCAAACGCGCAGTTGAAAGGAGAGCGTTATATACAGTGCTTGTATCGCCTTTCTCAAAACCAGTGGGGAGACCAGAAAGCAGCTACGTTTAATGGATGTTGTGGCTGCTTTCTACTTTTATGCTTGAGTGGCGTTGGGTGTTATTCGGCCGAATTCCCCGCCAATCGCTCTTCCTGAATCATCTCCTCAGCCTTCGCCACCAGAGAACGATTCCCAATAAAAATTGGCGTTCGATCATGCAGGCCCGTTGGAACAACGTCCATAACCGAGCCTAAGCCCGTCGAGGCATAGCCTCCTGCCTGTTCGGCCAAGAATGCAAGCGGTGCTGCCTCATAAAGCAAACGCAGCTTACCCTGCGGTTTTTTGCGCTCAGTGGGATACATAAATATCCCGCCTCGCAGGAGGTTGCGATGGAAATCGGCCACAAGCGAGCCAATATAGCGCTCTGACAGTTCAAAGCGTTCATTATTTTGCAGCCAGCGGACGAACTTTTGCTCGGCCGATCCCCAACGATCAAAATAGGCGTGATTAACACTGTAATAAGTGGGTGGCTCTGGAAAACGCATATTCTCATGCGACAAGAGGAATTCGCCAATTTCTGGATCAAGCGTAAAGCCGTGTACGCCCTGTCCTGTCGAATAAACCAGCATCGTGCTTGAACCGTATAACACATAGCCAGCCGCGACCATTTTATGGCCTGGCTGCAAAAAGTCTTCTAGGCGACCACGTTTAGCATAGTCTACGGTTCGATAGATGCCAAAAATCGTGCCAATACTAACATTTACATCGATGTTAGAGGACCCATCAAGCGGATCATAGACAAGCACATAACTGCCTTTCTGGAACTGCTCTGGGATGCGCAGAAAGTCCTCATGCTCCTCTGAGGCCATCGCACACAAACGCCCTGTGTGATCGCATAGTCGGAAAATCACATCATCGGCATAAATGTCGAGCTTCTGCTGCTCTTCTCCCTGAACATTGACGTTGTCTGCACGCCCAAGGATGTCTACGAGGCCAGCCCGATTCGTTTTATGGGCAATAATTTTTGCCGCTAGTGCAATGTCGTAGAGAAGATTTGTGAATTCTCCACGCGCATAGTCAGGTTGATTTTCAAGAATAAATCGCTCAATTGTTACAATCTTACTCATTGTATGCTCCAAACAGGTATAAGGCCCGTATTGTTTACGCTACGTTCAAATAGTGGGATTTATTTGATTCTGGGTTGTGGGTCTGTTGAAAAAGGATCATGCTAATTAAACCTCAAACTTGCAAAAGCTGGTTAACATTGATCAAAGACACCCCTTTTCAATAGAATCCTTTGTTTTAAACAAAAAATGACTGTCAAGAAGGTTAATGTAATGAAGCCACATTCATAAACCTGTCTCAACAGTCAAATCGTATCGTAATCTATTTAATTAAACAGCCTATTTTATAACTTGCTGTTGTACTTTCTGCTTGTATTTTGAGTTTTTAGCCACGTGTCAACTATATTGTGAGTATTTACAGTCAAACTGTCACGACACCAAAGCAATGACTAACTGTCACGGCGGCGAACCGTTCCTTCGGTCAAGCGTGTATTGGGAACCGTAACTCGGTCGCTGCCAACGCGCATTTCAGCGTTCAGCGTGCCGATACCCTCTAACATGCCTTCCTCACCATCAATCACAATCGTGTCACCAGGTCCATACATTTCGCGGGCATAAAACCCTGCCAGCACGTTTTGCGCCACGCTTTTACCACCAAGCCCAAACGCAATGGCTAGCCCCAGAATAATAATCAATATTGTGTTGGTTAAAATTTGGGTCACGATCTGAACATCTAGCCCGATCTGCTCCATGACAACCACAAGGACCATCGATAAGATCAAAAAGCGGGCCAAATTTCCAAGTGTGTTATGAAAATCAATTCCGATTGACTCTGTTGCACCATTGACCGTATTGCCCACAAATGTTGCAAACATAAAGCCTAGAACAAAAATGAGTAGCGCAGCGATTCCCTGTGGGAAGAAGTCGATCAGCCCTTCCAAGGGTTGAACCGCTTCTTGCATCCCCATTGCCTTGAACCCTTCTAACAAGAAGTTTAGCCAAAGCATCCAGAAGAAAAACGTGGCAATCAGTTGGGACGGTGGCGATTCAATCCCAATCTTGACCAACAGGTCACCAATGCCAATGCGCTCAATGATGGAATCGATCCCAATTCGTTTCCCTACACGCAGCAAAAACATACGTGCGGTGCGGGCAATCAACCACCCAATCAGGATCAAAACAAGGCCAATCAGAAAACGAGGGATAAAATCTGTTATCCCTATCACCATATTGCTTAATGTGGTCTGCAATGCTTCAATAATTTGATTAAGCATGCTTTGATTACTCCTGCTTTTTCTTTTTTGAGCGGTTTGAACCAACTGACATTGCGGGTCGGACAAGTGCGATGAGCACTTCCATGATGCCTTCGGTCCCTAAACGCAATGCTGACGCAGCTACATCATTGCGGTGGATATTCGCGAATACTTTCGTGCGCAGCATTTCGGCCGAATCAGAACTCAGATTTGGAATATCAAACTCAAGATCATCATCCCCGTCATCATCCCAAATACCATCTAAATGGCCTAAATACTCGGCGATCTCTGCTAAATTTTCTGCGATAAACGCCACGTCATTTGGTGGCAGATCAAAATTTTGAGCGTTTGGGTGTATATTATCATCGCTCATAAGGTTTGCTATTGATTTTCGGCCGAAAGCTATCCATCTTCCATCGACCGGAACTTTATTTTTAATGCGGCTCGCGCCCGTTGGACACGCATTTTAGCCGCGCTTAAGCTGATTCCAAGCGCACCCGCAATCTCATTATACGGGCGACCTTCAATATCTTTCAGCATTAGAACCTTCAGTTCATCGGGGCGCAACTGTTTTAGCGCTTGCTCTAACAATTTATAACGTGCGTTTCGCTGAGCCGTTCGTTCAACGTTCTGAGAAGAAGGCATAAACTCGGCCGCTGTTTCTAACGGCGTCGGGCTAGCCTGTGGGCGGCGCGAACGCCGCCTCAACTCATTCTGGCTCGTATTAATTGCGATTCGATAAATCCACGTTTTAAAAGACGAACGCCCTTCAAATCGATGCAGGTTTCGATATGCTTTGAGAAACACCTCTTGGCTTAGATCCTCAGCATCTTCCGAGTTTTTTGCAAACCCATAGCAAACACGGTGAACCGTGCTGTGATGACGTTCCATCAAAGCACGAAATGCACGCTCGTCACGACTACCACGAGTTTGTGCAATCTGCACCAGCTCGTCATCATTTAGCGAATTAAAATCCGTGAAGGCCATTACCTCACTCATGAGGCAAGATACTACAGTAGTACAGAACTAACGCCAAGGGCAGATTGCAATTTTAGCTACCCAAAACAAAAAACCAGTCATCAAGCGATTGTCACCAGCACAAATTGCTAACAACAATTACGCCTAACGGCTGGTTCTCTAAAGCGAGTTAAATACAATTAACTCTTTTCAATTGGATTAGCCTTCATCTTCAGTTCGCATGGTGGTAACAAAACGCTCAACTTCGCGCCCTGCAATGTCACGGCTGCCAAGACCAAAGGCCAATGCAGCAGCGATACCAATTGCACCGATGCCGATGCCGAATGCAAGCTGAACGATGTCTTCGCCAATGCCAATTGCCTGAAGGGCCATTGCACCAACGAGAACGAGAACGGCCGCACGAACGATTGATGCAGAGAAGTTTGATTGGCCTGTGTCCAGCATGAAGTCACGCGCAAAATTAGCAACGAACACGCCAATTCCCATCAGAATGATGCCTGTCAAAATTTGGCTACCAAACGTGATGAAGTTTGAAACGATTTCGGTTAATGCGCCAAATCCTAACATCTCAGCCGCAGGAACAGCCGCCAGCAACATCGTGCCAACGATAATCACCCAGCCAGCCCAGTCGCTCAGCGAACGTTCTGTGTCAAGGTTTAGACCCATACGTGTGGGAACATTGTCAAAGCCAGCGCTCTGAAGTAAGTTTTTGACCAAGTCTGCAACCAATCGCGCAATCAGGAAGCTGATGCCCAAGAGCAAGCCCGCACCGATGACGTTTGGAATTGACGAGAAGATTAAGCCAATCATCTCTGTTGCAGGGCCAGAAATTGATTCGATAGCCAATGTTTCAAGCGCCTGAACAATCGTCAGCAACAGAATAACGGTGTAGACCAAGGTTCCAACCAAGTTTGTGATTGAAATGTCAAGGCCTGCCGCAAAGCGATCGACGTTTGCAGCACTCATCAAGCTGGTCACGATTTGACGAACAAGACGCGCAACAAACATACCAATAACAAGAACAAGTCCCGCTTTCAAAAGGTTTGGCAATGCACCCAACAAGTCTTGCAACATGTCGTTGAGCGGACCCACCAAGCTAGCCATACCAAGCTGATTCAACACACTTGGCAAGAAGAGCAGCATCGTCAACCAAAAACCTGCGGTTCCAAGTGAAGCCGTAACGGAGGTTGTGGGTGCTGTCTCGCTGTCCATCGTGGCAATGCGCTTGTCTAAACCAGCCGCGTCCCCACCCTTGGTGATAAGCATCCGAACAACAGACGCAATCACGTAAGCAAGCACAAGCAGGCCAGCCGCAGACAACAAACGTGGAATGCCATTTAGCAATTCATCGACCAAGTTACCAATAGGACCGCCAACTGCTTCAAGTTGAACGTGATTCAAAAAAGCCATGACGCCGAACAACATGACCAGGATGTATCCCGCCTGTGCAACCATGCTTTCGATTGGCCAACCAGCATCACCGCCCATTGTTTCAGCAAAACGATTATCTAAGTCTGTGCGGCTCATCAGACGACGAATGATGCCTCGCACAAAACGAGCTACAAACCAAGCCAGCACTAAAATCAACAAGCCGACGCCAAAACGCAATAGACCATCACTGATGGTCCCAGCTAAATTTCCAAGAATGTCTAATACAGTGTCCATGTGTTTCTCCCGAATCCTGTGGATATGTCTTCAATAAATGAAGTCTGTTAACCGTGTATGATGCTCTCTTTGACACACGCTTTTACATGTAGTCACATTATTGTGGCATATTGCCAAAATTAGCATTTAGAATAACGATGAACGGTGTTCCTGCGATCCGAGCATTGTGATTTGGACTTTCAATGCTTTTGTTTGTTCCCCACACAAGCAATGACTAAACAAAAAGAGCCAGCACGTAATTGTGCTAGCTCTTAACTATATCGTCAAGTCTAATAATCTATTTAGATTCAGCCTGCGCGTGAAACTGCTTTGCTTATTGCGCGTTTGACCATTTCTGGAGCAACTGCTCGACGATAATCAGCACTTGCATGCATATCGCCAATCACTTCGCCCAGATCGTCTGCTACGGCCGCTGCTGCCGCCGCAATTGCGGCCTCATCGCCAGATGTCCCGACAAGGGCAGCCGACACTGAGGCACAACGGGTTGCAACAGCGGTGAGGCCACCAATTGCCACATTGGCCGAGCTAATCGAGCCGTTTTCCATTGTGACCGTTGCCGCAGCCCCCACCATTGCGTAGCGGCTGGCTGGGTTAAACAGTTTGGCATAGCCAGAGCCTGTATTTTCCCCTTCGGCCGAAATTTCCACGCTGGTCAACACCTCACCCTCGCCCAACGCTGTCTCAAACAAACCGATGAAAAAGTCATCGGCCGCAACAGAACGCGAACCATCCGCGCCGGTAATGTTAAAGGACGCACCAAGCGCCAAGAACACCGTCGGCAAATCAGATGCAGGATCGGCATGCGCCACGTTGCCGCCCACCGTACCGCGATTGCGGACAGACGGATCGCCAATCATTGCAGCCGCTTCGGGCAGAATCGCAGGCAGTTCGCTTGAGGATTCGACTTCGGAGTGCGTCGTCAACGCACCAATTGCCACCATGCCGTCACCCGCACAGATGCCTTTGATGCCGTCAATTCGGCCGATGTCGATCAACATCTCTGGCTGCGCCAAACGCAGCTTCATCACGGGAATTAAGCTGTGACCACCCGCCAACAGCTTGGCGTCTTCATTATCGCCCAACAGCGCAATCGCTTCTTCAACGCTGCCAGCACGAACATACTCAAATTTTGCTGGATACATATTTTTTCCAATTAGTCGCTAGTTGCCAGTTGCTAGTCAAGAGAAGAAAACGCTTACTAGCCACCAGCTACTAAGCACTAGCTATTCGCACTTTGAATCGCCGCATGCAAACGCGAAGCGGTGTGTGGCATATCAACATGACGCACGCCCAGCGGAGCCAGCGCGTCCATAACTGCGTTTGCAACTGTCACCGTTGCTGCAATCGTTCCCATTTCGCCTGCGCCCTTCACACCCAGCGGGTTGTGAGGCGTTGGCGTTTCGATACGGGCCACGTTCAACTGTGGGAAGTTATCGGCACGTGGCATCGTGTAATCAAGGAATGAACCGCTCAAAAGCTGCCCATCTTCGTCATAGACCGCTTCTTCAAGCAGCGCCTGACCAACACCTTGAGCCACACCACCAACGATTTGACCTTCAACAATCATCGGGTTGATGACGTTACCAACATCGTCAATTGCCGTGTAGTGTGTCATCGTCACGCCGCCCGTTGTGCGGTCGACTTCAACCATCGCAATGTGGGCGCTGTTCGGGAAGGTAAAGTTATCTGGATCGAAGAAGGAGGTTTCTTCCAAACCTGGCTCCATACCTTCTGGCAAATTATCCGCCAGCAACAGGCCAACTGAGATTTCGACAAACGCTTTTGCTTTGTCTGGTGCGCCTTTGACGTACATCGTGCCGTTTGACTGGTCGAATACGATGTCCTCAACGTCTGCTTCCAACTGATGCGCGGCGACTTTTTTCATCTTGTCGCGCACTTTGCGGCAACTCATAACGATTGCGCCACCACCGACTGAGGCGGAGCGGCTGGCGTATGAGCCAAGCCCGAAGGGAACGCGAGCTGTATCGCCATGGACAATTTCGACGTCTGCCATGGGGACGCCTAATTCGGCCGAAACAATTTGCGCAAACGCCGTCTCATGTCCCTGTCCATGCGAATGCGAGCCAGTCATCACGCTCACTTTCCCAGTCGGATGCACACGCACCTGACCACTTTCCCACAGACCAACGCCAGCACCCAAGCTGACCACAACCTTTGACGGGCCAGCACCAGACGCTTCAATACAGCCGCTGACGCCAACGCCAACCAAACGCCCTTCGGCGCGTGCCGCATCGCGGGCGGCTAGCAGCCCAGAGTAGTCAGAAACTTCTTCGGCCTTATCAAACAGGGCATCATATTCGCCGCTGTCATAAACCAAGGCAACGGGCGTTTGATAAGGGAACTCATCAGGTTGGATGAAGTTTTTGCGACGCAGTTCAATCGGGTCCATCCCAAGGTCACGCGCCGCAACATCGATAATGCGTTCCAGCATGTAGCTGGCTTCAGGACGCCCCGCGCCACGATAGGCATCCACGGGAACGGTGTGCGTCATCGTGCCGTAGGTTTCACCAAAGATGACGGGCAGCTTGTAAAGTCCTGAGAACAGCGTGATGTACAGCGCGGTTGGGATCATTGGCGCAAACGTTGAAAGATACGCGCCCATGTTCGCATAGGTTGTCACGTCAAGGCCAACCATCGTGCCGTCATTTTTGAGACCGAGCTTTGCAGTGGTCACATGATCACGGCCGTGTGCATCGGTCATCATCGCTTCGCTGCGTGTGGACACCCACTTCACAGGACGGCCCAGCTCACGCGAGCACCATGGCATAATCACTTCTTCCGCATAGTGGAAAATCTTACTGCCAAATCCGCCGCCCACATCAGGCGAAATCACGCGCATTTTGTTCTCTGGCATCTGGAGGGTTGCCAAGCTGAGAAGCAAGCGAATGACGTGTGGATTTTGGCTAGTCGTCCACAACGTTAGTTCTTCGGTGAAGTTGCTGTAGTCGGCAACACAGGCGCGTGGCTCCATTGCGTTTGGAATCAGGCGGCTGTTTGTCAAGTCTAATTCCACAACGTGCTCAGCTTCGGCCATCGCCGCATCAATTTGCGTACGGTCGCCAATCGCCCAGTAGAAACTGGTGTTGTTTGGAATTTCATCGTGAACTTGCGGCGCACCTTCCTGTGCAGCCGCTTTTGCGTTCACAACGGCAGGCAATACGTCATAATCGACATAGACCACATCGGCCGCATCTTGTGCCGTGTAGCGATCCTCTGCAATCACAACCGCAACGCCATCGCCAACGTGACGAACTTTGTCAACGGCCAGCGGCATATGTGGCGCAGTTTTTATTTCAGGTGGATTAAAACCGCAGGGAAGCGACCCAACGCCAGAGTCGGCTAAATCTTTACCTGTGTAAACGGCCACTACACCGTCCATCGCCAATGCTTCACTGATGTCAATTTCACCAATGACCGCATGAGCGTGCGGGCTACGCACAATTGCAGCGTAGGCCATGCCGGGAATCGTTAGGTTGGCAACATATTTGCCCTTACCCTGAATAAAACGTGGGTCTTCGACCCGTTTCATCGGTTGACCAAGTGGAGATCCCATAATGCTTACTCCTACCCTGCCATCTCAGCGGCAGCTTGCTTAACCGCTTTGACGATATTCTGATAACCAGTGCAACGGCAAATGTTGCCTTCCAAACCGTGGCGAATGCCTGCTTCATCGATCTCTGGATTGTTTTCAACCAGTTTCGTAGAGGCCATAATCATGCCCGGCGTGCAGTAACCGCACTGTAGACCATGATTGTCCCAAAACGCTTGCTGCATGGGGTGTAGTTCACTGCCGTTCGCCAGCCCTTCGATCGATGTGACCTCTGCGCCATCGGCTTGAACTGCGAGAACGGTGCAGGACTTCACAGACATACCGTTCATGTGAATCGTGCATGCACCACATTGGCTGGTATCACAGCCGATGTTAGTCCCTGTCAGGTTCATTTTTTCACGGAGGAAATCAACCAGCAGTAGGCGTGGTTCGACGTCCTTCGAGACGCTTTTTCCATTGACGGTCATTGAGACTTGCATAGAGTTGCTCCTCTTTCTATTGATTTTGTGCGATACACAACGATTGCTCGTTGCATAACTTATTGACGAAATCCTTCTCCTTCTATCGGGGTATCGTCATCTGGACAGCCAAAAAGCACAATGCTTTGATTGTGGTTTGTCAGCTATCCTGTTTTGCTAATGGGTGGGAGACATGTCGGCAGGCGGCATTCAACAATGATTGTTTGTTTATTGAAAATGCTCCTTCTTTCACCAACATATTTTCAAAATTGAGTGTAACAGCCTGTTACAGCAGGGGATTTGTCTTTTTTAATAAAGTTATTTTGTACAAATCGTGTGGGCGCGATTATAGCGAGTTTGTTTAAAAGTGCGTACCCATTTTTCAGATCTGCTTAATTTAACCGTAACGCGACGACAACTCATTCCTAATTCTCCGTTCACTGTTAATTATTCATTATTCCCTTGCCGTCTTCCGCCTCATTTAGTCAACGCCGTCGTATGAACCTCAACATCAACCACACGAACAGCGTCGCCAAGATAACAATCCCTAGCTGCATCGACATTAGGGTAAAGGCACTGTAATCATAGGATGCTATATTCTGTTCCGTGGATGAAAAACAGCCTGCGACGTTTGGATCAAAACAGGCCAACAGCATCGCAGTGATTGTGCGATCAAAAACGCCAGGGACAGCTAACGCTGTGCCAAGCAAAGCCAACAACAAATCATGATTGCGATCCTGTGTCAGTTGCGCTTCGTCTAGGCGTGTTTGCACAATATCAACGGCGGTACTCGCCACGTCAAGCTTGTCACGCCCGCGTTTGAGCAACAGTTCTAGCTCCATAATGGTGATGTCAAACTGATTGTGATGCAGGGCAAGGATCGGATCGAGCGGCAGATGGGTGGCCCACTGTTTTAGGTTAACGCGCTGCTTGTCTAGGTTGTAGCGAATGTCATCCAGTTTGGGCAATAACTCGACAACTGCATTGTACTGTTTCGTCATCGGTTCTAGATCAGTGTTGGAGCGCGGCACGGTGTCATCGGCCAATTCGTTGGAGCTTTGTGAAGCGTCCTGTTGCAGCAGATGCGAGGTTTTATCGGCCAATTGTGATAAGCGACTGTCGATCTGTTTTGGATCATAGTCCAGTCGATACTGTCGTTGCCACAAGTACCCTTTGTGGGTAACGAGATCGATCATTAGGAAGGGAGCGGTTGGGCCAAGCAGTTGATACGCCAGTGCATCTTCGTGTGCGTGTTGGGCGATTGCGACATAGACGAGTGCGGCCTCGGCCGCGTTGTTGTGGATCGGCCGATGAGTCAGCCACAACCAACCAGCCTCCCCAACCTTGGCAGCCTCACGGTGCAACGGACAAGCACGTCCGCCCGTGTGGTGTAGTGGTATAGCATCGGCCGATACATCAGACAGCATCGGGCTGACATCCGTACAAACGGACACACACTCCGCCCAGTAGAGCAACGTATAGCCACCAATATTGTCTTGCAACCGAGCGGGCGACAGCAGCGACTCTAAACGCGCCCGTGCCGCTTTCCAGCCCGCAATGGCAGACACATTGCAAGTTAGTTGCAACGCCGCACTGTCAACGAGCGTCGCCCTAGCAATTAGAACGCCCCAAAGCGTGCCATCAGGGGAACGCCAAGCATTCCCAACGGTTTCTGGCGACCAAGTATTGCTGGCAACCAAATCACCCGCGAATCGGCGCAGAGTGGCGGGATCGCCATAGAGGGTGGCAACAAGTGCAAATTTGTGTAGCGTCGGGGTCGTTGTTGGCATAATTTAACAAAAAACGAGTACTGGCTCCTACGCTTTGCGTGGGAGCCTCTTCCCGCCGCTCCTGCGGCGCGTAGTGTCTACTTTTCTAATAGACAGCATTCCCCTCTCAACTGGCCGCTGGAGCGGCGAAGAAGGCGTTCCACCGCAGAGCGATGGAACGAGCGTTTGATAGATAGAAGGGCGAGATTATCCATTTTGTTGGATACGGGCAAACAGCGATTGTAGCTTTTGACGGATTTGCTGTAACTGGGTTGGGTCAGGCTGTGGCAGGTCAGGTTGTTTCTTCTTGATCGCTTTGCCCGTCCAATCAATGTCGTTGGAGAGCGTGGGGGTTGCGTCGAGCAACTGCTGTTGGGCGGGATCTTCGCGCACAGATTGATTAAATGAGATGCGCTGCTGGGCCTCGGCCGCGTGGTTTGTTTCGGGTTCAAACAACCATGCGCGGACGTGGGGCAGTTCGGTCAGCACGATTTGTACCGCGTCGGCTAGTGCGAGCAGGTCGGCTTGCGTTTGCATCTGGGCGGCGGCCGTTTGTAGATCGCCGAGCAGGGCGACAAAGGTGGCGAGTTCGGTGTCGGGGATGTCGGTGGTGAACAGATCGGCCGAAGCGGTAATATCTTCCAGCAGTGCTTCTGCGCCGACAATCATATCCTGTGAATTCATGGTTCTAACTCCTTGACGGGCAAGACGTTCGCGCCGTTTTTGTGTGTATAGCGTGTCGATGGCGGGCGGCCAGCCGCTGATCGCTTGGGCGGTGGCGGGATAGGGCAGCCCCGTTAGGCGGAACGCCGCCCAGTAGTAAGGGTGTGTCCAGCCTTCTTCGCGCAATTTATCGGTGGCGGCTTGCAGGGCGCGATGGGGGGTGATGCCAGCGCGGAGCTGCTGGTAGAACGCTTCAAACAGCAGGCGGGTGGCGGCGTCATCAACCGACCAGAGGCTGGCGGCGACGATTGGCGCACCAGCGGTCATGATCGCCTGCATCAGATTGGTGAAGTTGTCGCCACTGTCGAGCGTGTTGTAGTTGCTGCGGCAGGAGGCGAGCGTGGCGAGTTGGGCGTTGTCGAGGTGCAGTTGGGTGACGATTTGTCGGGCGGTTAGCCAGCCGCCCGACAGGACGAAGCCTGACTGATTGGGGCGTGCCGTATCGAAGTAGCTGTGACAGCCAAAGTGGGCGGCGTGCGCGTGGCGGGCGTGGTCAAGCACCTGATCGGGTTGGGCGTCCGCTTCGTGCAGTTTGGTGACGCGGGCGGCGTCAAACCATTGGGCGATGCCTTGTGCTTCGGGCAGCACGTTGGGCAAGCGGGTGCGTCCCGTGCCGGGATAGGCGATGCTCAGCAGATTTTGTGGGGCTTGCCAGACGGCAGTTTCGTCACGCTGCATTTGGGTGTGCAGCACTTTGAATGCGCCCAAACTGGGCATAAAAGCGGCCGCCCATGTGGCATCGGGGTCGCAATAGGCAAGCGTGGCGCTCAGCGGCATCAGGTGCAGCCAGTGGAACGGGGCAAGCAGCACGTGTCCAGCCGCATTTGGCAGATGGGAAATGAGTGGGGCGATGGCGGCGCGATAGAGGGCAGGCAGTAAACGGCGGTGTAAAGTATGTCTATAAGCGCGTGTTTCGATGCTTTTGAGCCAGCTAACTGCCCAATCTAATAATTGTGAGTTGTCCAACTCTGGCAACAGGACGTGTTCAATCTGATCGCTGTGGGGGGCGGCGATGAAGGCACACCAGCCATGTTCGTGACGATAATATTCGACCAGCGTTAAGTTGGTGCGGTGGGCGAGCGTGAGCGCCTCGCTGGCGGTCAGGGTTGGGGCGGTGACGGTGGCGGTTAGGGTGGGGAACTCATAAGCGAGTTGATCCCATTGCTTGCGCTCCTCTTCGCGCAGTTGATAAATTTGTTGTTCGCAGCGTTGGCGGTCGGCGGCGGATAAGCGATCGGACGTGCGTAGGGTGAGCAGTTGATCGATTTGCCGCTGGCGCGTTTGCAGCATTTGCCAGTGTGGGGCAAAGGCGGGGTTGTCTGTCGCAATAGCGTTGAAGTCGCTGCGCGTCGTGGCGAGGGCGTCGGTAAAAGCGCGTCCTTTGGCGGCGGCGGCATAGTTAAAAGCGGCGGTTATATCATTGGCTTGCAAACAGCATGCAATCAAGCGAGCATACATGCGGGCGTTGTCACCTGCCATCTTTTGCTGGCTATCTGCCTGCCGATGCAAGCGCATCGCCTCGCTAGCGGCGTGTGCCTCTTGGAAAGCGGCGCGTGCCGCTGCATATTGCTGCTGTTCAAAGTGCAGATCGCCTAGGTTGTCTGCCAATTTGTAACGCTGTTCGGGATAGAAAACGGCCGATACAATCTGTAGCCCCTGCTGATACACGCGCACCGCTTCTTCCACATCGCTTCCCTTTCCGCTCACTCCAAACCG
>JBMZDF010000124.1:0-13312 GCA_049614105.1 Promineifilaceae bacterium (SeqCode) | reverse complement strand
CTGCCAGGCACCGTTTGAAGGTAAAATGTCCCTCCCAACTAAAGGTGTTCCGAGAAGAAAGTAGGTTGCGACTGCAATATCCGATTGAGATAAAACCAACCGTACGCACATTGCTTTGGATTGTTACCCTACTTCTATTTCTGGCGTTGATACTAGTTACACACCTATCTCCTTGGCCTTTCCTGGACGTTTTTGATATTCCGATCGTGATTCAGCTAGCCATGCTGTTATTGTGGATTTGCCTGTATCTGTTGCTCATTTTTGCAATGTGTACGACGATTGCCTCTTTGATAAAAAGGGCTGAAATAGTTGTTGAGCAGAAGCAAATGTTTGTCCAGTATGTACCATTGCCGTTGCGGCGCTGGAACGTTGTGCAAACCAAGAGGGTTGATCAACTATTCGTTCGTGAGAATTGGCCGCGTGCTGAAAAGCAGCATGATGTGGTAGTGCGGATGGTTGATGGAGAAGAAAAACGCTGGTTCACTGGTCTGAAGCTGGCCGAACACGCGCTCTACATCGAACAGGAAATCGAAGCGTTTCTGGGTATCCAAGATAAGCCTATGCATGGCGAATGGTCACATGATGTGTGATGCTTCCATAGTAGAAATCAAAAGTTTTCTTGGGATCAAAAATCGCAGCGTGACGAGTGAACTCGCCTAAAATGATTAGAGGCGTTCATAAAAAGTACTCGTTTTGCAACCCCTCATTTCCACGAACCATCCTAACGGAATTACAACGCATCCTTTCCTATTTTCTCTCATCTCGTTATAAAATAATCTAAACCAGTTTGCTATCCGCAGTTGGTATGATTGGTCACAATTTCATGCCAGTTATGAGTGTGAGATAAATGAGACATATCTGTTAGGTTATAATTCAGTTATAGAGAATGAGCGTCTTAAACTAAACAACTATTTTTAGTTTGAATGTAAACAAATTGGTGAATTCTTAGGAGTTATGATGCGTCGTATTTTGATGAGTTTGTTTGGTATCGTGTTCTGTGCGTTGGTGCTGATTTCGGCCCAAGGCCAAACAGTTGCCTCTGATGGCAATTTGACAATTCAGCCAGTAAGCGCCGATGCAGATCAAATGGTAAATGGTGCTTGGATGCCTGTTGAAGTAGAGCGTATTCCCGATCCAAATTCATCGCTTGGTCGTGCCGTTAATGCGGGGAATGATGTCTGCAATATGGTGAGTGATAACTTGCCAGCATTCACTCGAAATGACAATACGTTCCTTTCCAGTGATGCAACTGTCATAAATGGCTATTCATTTGATGCGGCTACCGATCCAGATCTTGCTACCTGTATTGATAACCCCTATCAAAGCACACAAGGTTATCGAACCGCATGGTATCGATTTACCGCACCAGCAACGGGCCGACTCAAGATTAGCCTAAACCCAAATGCCGATTATCGCGACGACTATGACACCGTTGTGGCGCTATATCAGACAAACTCATGTAACACCGTTAGTTTATTAACGATGACTAACTGTAATGATGATGCAAACGGGTTGCTATCTGCGATCGACACCTACGTTGCACAAGATCAAGTCTACTTTATAGAAATTGCCGATCGTAATCTAGGGATTCAAACTCTAGCACGGGTCAATATTACAGTTCGACTGGAAACAGAGCCAACGAGTGAAACCAATGCGAGTTGGAACGTGATCACAGTTGGTCAACCAAACGCCCATCGGAGTCGTCATAGTGCTGTCGTAATCAACGATGAAATCTATGTCTTTGGCGGTCAAACGGCTGTAGATGATGAAGAATCAACACGAACGGCAACAAGTGCTAAGTTTGCGCCCGCAACTGGCACATGGACGCCGCTTGCGCCTATGCATGAGAATTGTGATGTGGATGGCTACTCAAATTCAGGTGGGGCGTATGTAGAAATTGATGCAAGCAACCGAAAAGTCTATTTTCCTTCAGGGTTTGTTGGAGATGATGGAACCTATGCAGGCGCACATTGTATCTATGATGTGAATACCAATACATGGACGTTTAATTCGACCAACATTGTCCCTTGGTCAACAGGGCAACCCGCTATTTACGGTGTTGTTGTTGAACGGCCTGGTGTTGGCTATTTAGTTGCAGGTGGTTTAAACGGGAAATGGCTTCAAGCGTCTGGCACATCGGGCACACAGTCGGTTGCATTAGCCGAGACGCATGAATATTTTGCAGATCCTGAGACTTGGACACAGGTTGTGCGCCCAAATTTGAATGAAGCACGTTATGCTCATACGGGCATGGTAGGTGGCCCTCTTCGTAACATGTTTTGTGTTGTAGGTGGCCTCCAGCCAAGCACAAGCGCAATTAGTCTACTTTCAGATGGCGAGTGTCTTGACCTTAATAACGCATCTGGAACGTGGACTGTTATTCCAGGTAACAACACACCCCGATTTAATGCGGCTAGTTATATTGATGGGGATGGCAATTGGTACGTGTTTGGTGGTGTTGATCAGACCCTCAAAACAGTGGCAACAACCGAGAAATATGATTTTGCAACGGGAACTTGGACGACATTAGATGACCGCTACAGTATCAGCGAGCCATCACGCGCGTGGATGCGTGGTGGGGTGGTTGATGGTGAGGTGTACCTGATTGGTGGAGAGACGGCGATTGATGGGGATGGGAACGGTAGTGTTGCGGGGCAAGTTACCAAATTTGTATTTGATCCGCCAAAAGCTTCACTGGGGAATCAAGCCTATTTGCCATTTATTGCAAATCGGGACATTCTGAAAACCTTATCAGAACAGGCGGACCCGCTTTGGTTTAATTTTGTCTTTTCAAGGAATTTTGATAACCCATCAGATCGGTTTCATGTGTTTGAGCTTGATCTTGCAGCTACAACGGACTATAAATTGACCTTAAGCGATATTCCGCACAATCCTTCTGGGATTGTGGATGATTACGATTTACTTTTGTTATCTGAGACAAAAGTGCAGCTTGCGAGCGGAACCAATATTGGAAATAACGATGAAGTGCTGGAAGGCACACTATCGCCAGGCAAATACTACGTTCTTGTCGTTGTAAAAGTTAACTCACCGTTTGAAACGGGAGATTACCAACTGTTCTTGGAACAGAATTAGTGTCTATGAATCGACCGATCAAAATACTTCACTTTGCTGACGCCCATATTGATATGGTCAATTATGGGAAACATGACGAGCGGACCCGTTTGCCGATCCGCGTGATGGATTTCTTGTCCTCGTTGGATCAGATTGTTGAACGGGCAATCGAGGAAAAGGTCGATCTCGTTATTTTTGCTGGTGACGCCTATCGGAACCAGCGACCGCACCCTAAATTCCAGCGTCAGTGGGAACAGCGCATTGTGCAGCTTTCACGCGCTGGGATTCCAACCGTCTTGATTGTGGGTAATCATGACACCTCGCCTTCCGTGCAGCGAGCGCATGCGATGCAAGAGTTTGCAACGCTCAACGTTGCCAACGTGTTTGTGGTTGACAATTTACAGCTTTTGACGGCCGAGCAACTAGGTCTCCCTGTTCAAGTGGTGGCGCTGCCGTGGGTTTCGCAAAGTGCGTTAATGGCGCGTTTTGAGGCTAGCAGCGACGAAGCGCTGCGCAACACGCTGGAGGAGCGCATCGGAAACGGGCTTGACCAGATGATTGCAAAAGCAGACCCGGAACTGCCTACCATTCTCACAGCACATGTCACCGTGCAGGGCGCAAAGTTTGGCAGCGAACGCCAAGTGATGCTGGGGCAAGATGTGGCGCTAAGTATGGGCGTTGTTAAAGACCCGCGTTTGGACTATGTCGCGCTTGGTCATATTCACAAGCATCAGGAAATTGGAACAGGTCACCCGCCTGTTTTATATTCTGGTTCGATTGAGCGTGTTGATTTTGGCGAGGTCAAAGAGACAAAAGGGTTTGTGCTGGCAGAGGTTAGCAAAGGTGACACAACATGGAAGTTTGTCCCACTTAAAACGCGCCGCTTTGTGGATATTTCTGTGAAGCTTGAAACGCGGGATTTGTTTATGCCGCGTATTCTTGAGGAGATCGAACGGTATGAGCGTGTGATCCCGAAAGCGATCTGTCGTTTGCAGTTATTTTATCCGCGTGAGTGGGAGATGCTGCTGGATGAGGCGGAAATCGGCCGATATTTCAAACACGCTCTCAGCTTCCAAATCGCGAAACACCGTTCGGCCGAATCACGATCACGCCTTGGCGATACAGTTGCCGTCGAATCACTTACCCCTGAAGAACTGCTCAGCACCTACTGGCAAACCAGCGGATTAGACGCTGAAGAAGCAGGGGAAATGCAGCACTTGGCAAAAGAAGTGTTTGGGCAAATGCTTGTAAGCTGAAGAAATGAAAAATATTGAATGAAGAATGATGAATAGAGTGAAGACGCTTCTTCATCCATCATTCTCCATTCGTCATTTCTTAATACTCTTCATCTGGCGCACTTGGTTGGTCGAAGCGCACAATCTCACCCCGATAGTTCAAAATAATACGAAAACCAAGCATACCGAGCATGTCACGCGCCTGTCCAGGGATGCCTTGCTTGAGAATGTCTTCTGTTTTTACGTTGCGTAGCTGTGAGTCTAGTGCGGCTTTGGTCATGATGTCATCCTTGCCCATCATTTTCATCGCCTGTTCGACGGCCATCCCTTGATTGTTGTGCATCTGGCTGAGGAAAATATCAACCACGTGCCGATCAATTTCTTCTGCATCGACGTGACGTTTAAATCCGTCGTCATCGATAACGTAATGTGCTTCGCCGCCAATGTAGGCGACTGTGAGTGGGGTCTCGTTTTCGTCAAAGACGAGGTCTGCAAATAGCGCGTTTCTTGTCATGCACGGGATTCTAGCAGAGCGCAGTAAATGGGAGATAAGAAATCGGCCGAAAAATCCCACCACTTTCATAGATCAAGTAAACATTAACTTATGCTCGCACCGATGATCGCTATGGTATAATCTCGAATTGGGCAATCTCGCAACTTATAGACAAGTTTATCGGGTATAAAAGCCCATTTGATACGTGACCTCAATCATTCGACAGCGTAAATGCAAGAGAGTTGGGTGACAATACTCCTGCAATCTGCTCCCGAAAAGTCTGCAATAGTTTCGATTCAGAGCTAATCACAGTAGGATCGTGAGTCTGTCAGCCACGGACTCGCATGTATAGGATAACATTTTGTTTAGGCCATTAGACTGGTTTCTTGGATTATTCTCGCTCGATATTGGTATCGACCTTGGCACTGCCAACACGCTCGTGAGCATTCGCGAGCGCGGTATTGTGATCAACGAGCCATCTTGGGTTGCGATCAATAAGCGCACGCGACGCCCGCTTGCCATTGGCGCAGAAGCGCGGGAAATGGTCGGCCGAACCCCTTCTGATATTGTTGCAATTCGCCCCCTGCGCGATGGTGTCATCTCCGAGTTTGAGATCACCGAGGCGATGCTCGATTACTTCATCAAAAAAGCACATGAACAAATGATTGTGCCTTTCCCGCGTCCGCGCGTGGTGGTTGGCGTGCCGAGTGGCGTCACCGAAGTAGAAAAACGAGCGGTTTATGATGCCTCGATCTCGGCAGGTGCGCGTGAGGCATATCTGATCGAAGAACCGATGGCGGCCGCCATCGGTGCGGGTCTCCCCATCATCGAATCGCGCGGCAGCATGATTGTGGACATTGGCGGTGGGACAACAGAAGTCGCCGTTTTCGCGATGGGCGGTATCGTGATTAGCCACTCCATCCGCGTTGCGGGTGATGAGATGGATGAAGACATTATCGCCTATGCTCGTAACAAATATAATCTGCTGATTGGCGAGCGTATGGCTGAACGCGCCAAAATTGCAATTGGGTCTGCTTTTCCCTTGCCCGAAGAAAAAACAATCACGATGCGTGGCCGCAATCTGATCAACGGCTTGCCGCAAGCGATCGAGATTAGCAGTATTGAACTGCGTGAAGCGATGGCCCCGTCGATCAACGTGATCGTTGACACGGTGCGCGACGCGCTGGACGACACGCCCCCCGAACTGGTTGCAGATCTAATGGAAACAGGGATTTGCCTAGCTGGTGGTGGCGCACAAATTCAGGGGCTTGCGGAACGCATTGAAGACGCCGTTAAGATGCGGGTCTATGTGGCAGATGATGCGCTCACCTGTGTGGCGCGTGGTGCGGGGGCTGTGCTAGAAGATTTAGATGCGTATGAGCGCGTGCTGGTCAGTCTGCATCGAGGCAGCACGAGGCATTAATCGCTGACGGCATCAGGCAACAGCAACATTCAAGCGGCTGCTCCCTGTGACCCGTCTCCTGTTGTCGTATGAACCTCAATCAACCGCAGCGTGGCAATGGTGGAACTCGTTGGATAATTATTCTCCTCGTTGTTGGGTTATTCCTCCTATTTATTGATAACAATGGACAATTAGTTAATCCGCTGAGCCAAACGGAAAATCCGCTGGCGAATATGATGTCTCGTTTCAGCGGGCTGAATGATTTCTTGCAACGGCCTGCTGATTTTGCGACGGCGGTTGCGGAAATTGAGGCGTTACAGGCGCGTGTGGATCAGCTTGAACGCGAGAATGAGGAGTTGCGTTCGATTGAGGGGGAGTATGAGCGGTTGCTGGCGCTGTTTGAGGTGACTAGTAATCGGCCGAATCAAGAACCCGTCATCGCCTCTGTCGTTGGTCAAGGCCCAAACCCACTTTTTCGTGATCTCATTATTGATCGTGGTTCAAATGACGGCATCCGCGTTGGAATGCCAGTTGAAAGCGCACGTGGGCTAGTTGGTCAAGTATTTGCCACGACGCCAAACTCGGCACAAGTTGCCTTGATAACGGATGCCACCAGCAATATCCCGATTCGTCTAAGCCAATCGCGCTCCGTTGGTATTTTGACAGGGGGTGGTGTGGGTGGCTTGATGCAACTGCGCTGGCTAGATTTGGAGGCGCAACTTTTCCCCAATGAGGTTGTGCTTACCGCTGGGTTGCAGGGTGAAACGCCTGAAGAGGCAATTGCCAATCGTTTCCCGCCTGACATTGTGGTGGGGCGCGTCATTGAAGTGGTGCGTAGTGATGCGGAGCTTTATCAAGAGGCGGTTGTACAAGCCGCCGTTGATCTCGATTCACTTGAAACGGTGTTCGTGATTATCAATTTTGAGCCGATCAATATCTCTGCTTTTGAAGAAGAAGAAGCCCCCTAATGTCTTTAATGCCGTTTATCTCCATTCCTGTGATGGCGTTTTTGGTTGTCTTCCAAAGCGCGTTTTTATCGTATGCAACGGTGGGCGGCACGCCTATTCAAGTTATCCCTGTTGTGGTGATTGCGTGGGCGATGTGGCGCGGTTCGGCCGAAGGGGCAGTTTGGGCTTTTGTGGCAGGTCTGTTTCTGGACTACGCTTCGATCGGTCCTTTTGGTGTCAGTAGTGTCGCGCTGATTGTTGCTGTTGTCGCCATCTCACCGCTTTTTCCCAACCTTGCTTACAACCGACTCACGTTGCCTTTTATTTTGGCAGGGGGCGCAATGTTAATATTTCAATTAACGTCGCTGTTACTCCTGCGATTTGCAGGGTATCCTATTGTTGCTCAGTATTGGCGTGAAATTCCACTTGCGACTACTTTGAACGCGCTGGTAACAATTCCATTTTTCTGGCTATTTACTAGTTTCAGTCGCTATACGCGCCGTGAACGTGCGATTAACCTGTAAACCTTACATTTTGTTTCGATGAGGCAATCCATATGTCCCGCATGGGTTGGGAACGTCCTGAAGATTGGGAAGAACAAGCAGAATATGAAGGCAGCGCTGACCTGCGTGGGCGGCTTTTTTTCTTGCGGCTGCTCGTTGTTGTCACGCTAGGCATTTTGCTTGGTCGTGTTATTTGGCTACAGCAAACACAAGTCGAAGGGCTTACTGCTGCTGCCATTGATAATCAGATTGCGACAATTACTCAAAATGCGCCGCGTGGCGTTATTTTTGATCGCAATGGCATACTTTTGGCGGAAAATCTCGCCAGTTTTGACGTCTCGGTCACGCTTTCAAAGCTGCCGACCGATGATGTTGATCGCCGAGCCGTATTCGAGCGTCTGTCTTTGCTGACAGGGGTTCCGATTACCAATACGGTTGCGCAACAGGCGTTGGGAAAATCGGCCGATCCCGCCGAGGTCGGTGTCACAAGCCGCCTAGCCTCTCTCTACAGCGCCCCTATTTCTGGCACACTTAATTCGGCGGGGATCATCCCCCAGTTGCCAACCAGCATTGAAGAAGTGGTTCGCACCTTTAGTTTTGACCCCTTCAATCCACACGTCATCACACGCAACGTGCCGATTACGCTGGCTCGTGTCATTGAGCAAGAAAGTGTTTTTATGCCAGGTGTGAGCGTTGTGGCTGAACCTGTGCGTAACTACCCGACAGGCGCACTCACCTCGCACATTATCGGCTTCATGGGGCCGATCCCTGATTTGAGCTATGTCGACCGTGGGTATGAGCGAGATGATCGCGTAGGTCTCTTTGGACTTGAATCCTCGCAGGAGGAGTTTTTGAAAGGCGTTAAGGGTGAGCGCACGATTGAAGTTGACGCCACGGGGCGTGAACAGCGGCAAATTGGTGTGGAGACGCCGCCTACGGCTGGTTATAACCTGCACTTGACGGTTGATGCTGTTTTGCAAGGCCATGCTGAGGACACGATGCAGGCTTGGCTCCAGTGGCGGCGCGATACGCCCGACCGACGGCGTGGTGAGCTAGAGGTTGAGTCCGCCTCGCTGGTTGCGCTCAACCCGAAAACGGGCGAGGTGCTGGCGATGGTGGATGCACCAACCTTTGATAACAATCGCTTCGCCACGGAAATCCCCGTTGAGTATTATCTCCAGCTAGATCGAGATGATTATCTGCCGCTGTTTAATCATGCGATTGGTGGGCAATATCCGCCAGGGTCAACGTTTAAAATTTTGACGGGCGCTGCCGCTTTGCAAGAAGGCATTGTTTCGCCAAGCCGCTTGTTAGATACGCCAGGCTCGATTGTTATTCCGAACCGTTTTTCGCCAAATGACCCAGGGCGTGCGCAGCGTTTTGTGTGCTGGATCTGGAATACATTTGTGCAGGATGATGAAACGGGTCTAGTTGGGCGCGGTGAACATGAAGCGATGAACATGTACACGGCGCTGGCGCAGTCATGCGATATTTATTTCTATAAAGTGTCTGGCGGGTTTAGGCAGGATGGTGAAGTGGTTGATGCATTGGGTATTGAGCGCCTGAAACGGTATGCGAATCAGTTTGGATTTGGAACGGTACAGGGGATTGAACTCCCGGCCGAAGCCGCAGGCAACATCCCATCGCAGGCATGGAAACAGACGAATTTTGCCGAACCTTGGTCAACGGGTGATGATTACAATACGTCAATTGGTCAAGGATTTGTGACGGCAACCCCACTCCAGATTGCACAAATGGCTGGGGTGATTGCGAGCGGTGGTTTTTTGTATCGCCCCTCGATTGTGCATCATTTGACTGATGACGATGGCAACGTTGTTTTGTTTGACGCACAGGATAACCCAATTTTTGCGTCTCCCGGCGAAGATGGGCTTCCCGTTGTGCGGGATGAAAGCGGCAATGTGCTTGACCCTGCGCGACTGCCATTCTCAATTGCGTTTGATAGTGAGGGCAACTATATTCGGCCGCCAGAGCTAATTAACGTAGTGGAAATCGATCGCGAAAACTTAGACGTGATTGCCGAAGGAATGCGCTTGGTAAATCAGGGTATCGGGACGGCCAGCTTTATTGGTGAAGAAATAACGGTGAACCCCGAAACGGGCGGCGTTGAACAACTTTCGCCTTGGTTGACCCAGTGGGGGATTGAGTCGGCGGGTAAGACGGGAACGGCCGAATATTGCGACAACATTGCGATTACACGCGGCTGGTGCTTCTTCGACAAGCTTAATGGCGAGCGCCAAGTTCAGCCAGCCCACGCTTGGTACGTGGGGTATGCGCCTTTTGATGACCCCGAAATTGTGGTTGCGGCGTTTATGTTTAACGGGGAAGAAGGATCTGAAACGACAGCCCTGATGGTGCGCGACGTCTTGAAAGCGTACTTTAAGGTGGATCAGTATGCCGAAGGGGCCGTTGTCGAGCCTTAATCAGGAACCGAGAAACGCAAATGATGAATGATGGGTGCAAGAATCTTTCTGCATTTATAATTCCGCATTCATACTTGCTTCTTCCTGTGTTATCATCCACGCATGGCAATGATCTTACTCGTCCGACACGGTGAAAATAATTGGGTTAAGGAACATCGACTTGCAGGCTGGACCCCCGGCGTTCTGCTCAATGAAAATGGGCATGCACAAGCAAGCGCACTCGCTGAGCGTCTCGCACATCTGCCGATTAAGGCGATTTATAGCAGCCCGCTTGAGCGCTGCATGGAAACCGCAAGCCACTTGGCCTCCCCACACAAGCTGGAAATAGTTGAATTCCCACAGATGGGTGAAGTCAAATACGGTGAGTGGGAAGGCGAGAAAATTGCTGACCTTGCTAAGTTGCAAGAGTGGCACACGATTCAGCATTTTCCAAGTCGTTTTGAGTTCCCCGCAGGTGAATCGCTGCGCGGGGTACAGGCACGCTCTATTGATGCCTTAGAACGGTTGGCGACACAACATGCAGACGAAATGGTTGTGGTTGTGGCTCACGCAGACGTTATAAAGTTGGTCATTGCACACTATTTGGGCGCACACATTGACATGTTCCAACGTATAGGTCTGTCACCTGCCTCTGTCAGCGTCATTGCGCTGATGAAACATGGTGGCGTGCGCGTGCTGCGCATTAATGATGATGGGCCGCTGAAAGCACCGCCCGAATCGCAAAAAGAAGAAAAACAGGAAAGCAAAGCGTAATCGGCGTAATCTACAGGTAGTTGAATGACACAGCATATTGAAGTGAATCCTGCGTCTCATATGACGATTGGCACGGTTGGGCAGCCGGGCAACCGCACATTTTATTTACAGGGCGCACGTGGGAACGAATTGACGACGCTCACAATTGAGAAAATGCAGGCAACCGCGTTGGCTGATAGTTTCGAGCAATTGCTGAAAGAGCTTGCAAACGATCACCCGCAGGTTAAACGTGATTTGGAAGGCACGGTTGTGCTTGATTTGCGTTTGCGTGAACCAGTTGATTCGCTGTTCCGCGTGGGCAGTCTTGGGCTAGGGTTTAACGAAGATGTTTGGCGCATCATTTTGGTCGCCTACGAGATGGTGGGTGAGGATGAGGAGCCAAACTTTGTCAGCTATTGGATTCGGCCGAAACAAGTCGAATCGCTCATCGTCCATGCCCGTAGCATCGTCAGCTCTGGCCGTCCGATTTGCGGCAACTGCGGCGACCCAATCGACAAATCAGGCCATTTCTGCCCACATCGAAACGGCTATATTAAGTAGCTAGACAAGAAATACAGTTTCTCAGGCTCAATTTGTATCTTTAATAAGGCTATGGATCTAACACAAGCAACTGAAATCCTGACCAATGGCGAGATGCGCGTTGAAGGGCGGCTCGCATGGGGATCAAACTATACGATGTTGGCCTATGCCTGTATCGATGATCAGGAAGTGCCGCTTGTGTACAAGCCACAACGCGGTGAGCGCCCGCTGTGGGATTTCCCTGTGGGAACATTGTGCAACCGTGAACGGGCAGCTTATGTGGTGGCAAAAGGGTGCAGCTGGGATTTTGTGCCGCCGACCGTGTTGCGTGATGGTCCCTACGGGATGGGGTCGGCGCAGCTTTTTATTGAACACGATCCTGAAGAACATTTTTTCACGTTTCAAGGACAAGCCGCGTTTGATTCGCAGCTTCAGCCAATCGTTTTGTTTGACTGGATGATTAACAATGCGGATCGTAAGGGGGGGCATGTCTTGCTGGATGCTGACGATCGTATCTGGGCGATCGACCACGGAATCTGTTTTCACACGGAACACAAGCTGCGGAGCGTGATTTGGGAGTATGCGGGGAAGCCAATTTCGGCCGAATTACTCGCAAATTTAACGCGATTTGAAGCTAATTTAACTAATTCTCCTATTGCGAATGAACTAGCGACTCTGTTATCCTCTGAAGAGATAGACGCGCTGCACCGTCGCACATCTTTCCTTCTGCAGTCCACAATATTCCCTGAACCAGGGCCAGGACGACACTATCCTTGGCCACCAGTATAGGACGTGTTGAATCCACTTAGTATCGGTAGCTTTGTAAGCATTTAATGCATCGTTCACTTTTAGATGTTTACCTAGACGACTTACAGAGTTAAATACTTGTATTTTAACGATGACATCCCTGAATCACGTGAAAATATTGAAGTAGGTTGTTTATAGCCGCTCCTTTCTCAACACGTCTGGACACAACAGATGTCTGAAACAATATTAGTTATCGATGATCATTTTGAGACGCTTCGGCTCACCTCACTTATTTTAAAGCGTAAATCATATAAAGTTTTGACTGCCCAGTCTGGTGCGGGTGGATTAGAAATTGCACGGCAAAAGAGGCCAGATTTGGTTTTGCTAGACATCATGATGCCCGAAATGGACGGCATTGAAGTCTGTCGCCAAATGCGGTCGCAGCCCGGACTCGACAGCGTGCCAATTATGATGTTTACAGCGCGTTCGCATGATGCAGATCGCGAGGAAGCGTTGCAGGCCGGGGCGAGCGACTACATTGTGAAGCCAACGCGCCCTAAGGAACTGTTGGAACGGGTCCAAGATGTGCTTTCAAAAACGCAGATGCTTACAATGGAACCAACAATGTCCAGCGGCCAGCATATCGCGGTTGGATTGTTGGCCGCACGTGCGGGGTTGGATACGCATTCGGTTGCGACACGCTTTGCGCATGTTTTAGCAAACACGGATCGTTCAACAACGCTTGTGGAGCCTTTGGGGCGTCCTGTGACTCGGCCGAAAATTGCGCTGAACGGGTTTAGTAAACAACCTGATTTTGACGCTGCGGCTGTCGAGGCAGGTGAACTAGTGGTCGTTGATTTGGGCCATACTGTTTCCCCTGCGATGCGTGATGTGCTGCCCCATTTATCCCATTTGATTGTCTGTTTTTCGGCCGATTTAATGGTGATTTTAGACGCAGAGGAAAAGCTGCGCAGTCTGGCGGATGAACTGCCCGCCAGCGTAAGATTGCATGGACTCATGATCGAAGAATCGGCCGAAGCCGCGACGATTTCACGTGATAAAGTCGAAGCGTTGGTGCATCAACCGATTCTCGACATCATCCACGCCGATCATGCACTTGATCAATATCAGCAGGTTGTGGCAAAGTTGCTGAACTGTTAAGTGCGCCACAAAAAGTACTTGAAAGTAAAATTGCAAGTG
>JBMZDF010000123.1:0-13323 GCA_049614105.1 Promineifilaceae bacterium (SeqCode) | reverse complement strand
GATAACGTAGACTGAGCTTGCCGAAGTCGTAGTGGCATGTCGCCAGACTTCGACAGGCTTCGACAGGCTCAGCCACCGTTCTTTACTCATTCGACAGGCTCAGCCACCGTTCTTTACTCAAATGAAACATACCCTTATCCAATAAAAGACGTCTTGGCAAGGCGTCTCCGTTTATTCACCATACAACCCTGTATTCGGGAAAAACGCATACCATCCGTACCAATAAGCTAAATGCCCGTTGAAGCGCGGCTGTGTGCGTCCATCGGCCGCAACAAGTTCCGCTTCGGTAATTTGCCATGTGACGCCATCGGCCGAAACCAGCACGTCGGGATCATCCGTTGGCGAAAACGAAAGCTCGCCCCGCTCAAAAACCCGCACCTCGCTGCCTGCGCTGTACTCGTCTCCACGGCTTGAAGTCACATCCACAATCCCACGTGTGCCAACCACCGCCAGAGCAAGCCCGTTGACCGTATCGTTGATCACCTGTTCCTCGGCAATCGACTCCAATGGGTAGGCGTGAGGCAGGCCGTCAACAGTAATCGCGTACACTTGGTCTTTGGTTTCGAGCAGGTCGCTGCGCTGCCAGACGGGGAACATGGTATCTTCGGCCGAAAAATAAGACCCATACGCCGCGCCCAATGCATAGTTACGATTAAATCCTGTCTCAACATCAAGCACCAACGTTTCGGGATGTTGTTCCTGCCACGCTTTCCAACTGGTCAGCACCACAGGCAACAGATCGAGCGTCACCCCCGTTTCAACCAGTTCACCCTGCACAGGTTCCCCCGTTATCTGATTCCAGAGCGTGCGTGTTTGGCGATCGTACATCAGTTTATTGCTGCGAAACAAAAAGCCAGAGGAGCCAAAATCATAGGTTTCACCATCAGAAGCGCGGCCATCGTATGCAATCGCCGCGCCGCACAACGTACAGTACGCTAGCGAAACAGGCACACCGCCGACCACATCATTTGCCATTTCGTGCCAATCAATAATGCGCAGCGGATAAGCGTGCGACTCGCCGTTGATCGAAATGCCAAATACAGGTTCTTCGGGCGTCAGATAGGTTGCTTCGATTGCAGGGATTTGAGCAGCGTAGTCGAGCGCGGGAATACCGTCCACCATCACCCCGCCCCACTGAATCTCCTCGACACGAATGGTCGACGCATGTGTTGATTGGAAAAACTCGCCAAAACGCGGGTCGATCTCAGACAACAGTCGCCCTTTCCATTCGGCAAACCCATCGGGCGGCACAATCTCAGTCGCGCCATACCATTCGATCCATTCACCCCAATCGCCACCCAACGACTCGCCGCTCAGCAGTTGCAACGGCACGATGGTGCGCTGTGTGTATCCCCAAGGCACGACGCCCAGTTGACCAAAACGCAACATTTCGATCAGCACGGGGATAAAACGTTCATCGCCCGACGCGGTGGCAACCTCAATCGCCTGCCATGCCGAGGTCGCAGGGCGCTCCGTCATCAAATGCATAACATTCGTGACATCTTGGTCGCTCAACGCCGCGCCAATCTCATATTGAGGGGTTAACGTGGCGCGTACAACGCTAGTTGCGGTTGGAAGCGGTTCATCTGTAGCCGGCACGTCTGTGGCCGGCACATCGGTGGCCGGCACGTCTGTGACGCTGTCAGCCATCGCCTCGCTTTCATTGGTTGGGGTGTCAGTTGGGGGTATTGTTTCGGCCGAATTATCATCATCAGCATCAACCATCTCAGTTGACTCCGATGACGCTTCGGCCGTTGGGAGAGGTTCAAGCGCGGGGGCTGCTTCGGGGCTGCTACAGGCAACCAGCAAAAGAACAAGGAAAGCGGCGAATATCACTAGCGTTTTCATACTACTAGCTTACGCCGCATCCGCTTATATTTTTGTAAGCAATCTACGTTTGTAAGGCTCTTGTAATTGCTGGCCCGTAAAATCGCGATTGCTGTAAGCGTTTCTTAAGCGCTGCTTGCCATTTTCTTATATTTGCCCGTGTAGAAAAGGATTGGGTCCGCTTCGTTGTCGTAGGCGAAGTCGGAAACTTTGGCGATGTAGAGAGTGTGATCGCCAGCGGGGTGTGCGTCGATGATTTCGGCCGAAAAATAAGCCATCGCACCTGGCACAACTGGCTGACCGCCAAACCGCTCAAACGTCACATCTAAATCTTTTTGCTCCCAACCTGCAAAATGACTGCTCCACTTCTCCAGATCGGTTGTCAACAGGCTAACCGCGTAGCGTCCGCTCTTGGGCAACAGCTCATGCATGCGCGTGTTGTGTCCCATCGACACCAAAATGAGCGCGGGGTCAAGCGACACCGACATAAAGCCGTTTGCCGTCATGCCGTGAATCTCGCCGTCAATTTCGGTCGTCACAATCGTGATGCCTGTCGCAAAGCAACCACAGGCGTTGCGAAATTGTTTTGGATCAAAAGGGGTTGTGTGTGTTTGCATTCTACGTCCTTCTCTTTGTCTCTTTTATTAACTATGAAAGCTTAAAAAAGAAGGGTTTGCCAGAGAGTCCCTGACAACCTTCTCACATTCTTTCTAACAGACCGTATTGTTTGCAGATTGGGCATTCGGCCGAATTGTGTTTCCGCGCCTGACAATATTCGCGACCAAAAAAGATGATCTGCAAATGACGCTTGCCCCAAGTTTCCTCTGGGAATAGCGCCTTCATCCGCGCTTCCGTCTTTGCCACATGCTTGCGATGGTCAGACAGACCCCAGCGCCACGCCAGCCGCAAAATATGCGTATCGACGGGGAATGCGGGGTAGCCAAACGCCTGATTCATCACCACCGACGCCGTTTTGTGTCCAACACCAGGCAGCGCCTCTAGATCCTCAAACGTCTGTGGGACTTCGCCGCCGTGTTTGTCGAGCAGAATGTGGGACAATTTGTGGATTGCTTGCGACTTGCGGGGCGATAGCCCGACCGGCCGAATAATCTCGCGAATTTCGTCTGGTGTCAGCGTCACCATTTTCTGCGGCGTATCGGCCGCTGCAAACAGCTTCGGCGTCACCTGATTCACCCGCACATCGGTTGACTGTGCCGACATCAAAACGGCAATCAGCAACGTGTACGAATCATGATGATCAAGCGGGGTCGGCGTCGTTGGGTACAGCTTCTCTAAAATCTCACCAATCGCGTCAGCCTTTTCAATATCGGTCATAATGGAACTGTAGCAACATCTACATAGAACGCAAAAAAATGATACAGGATGATAAATTGGTACGTACCTTGTTACTCACAGGCGATTTGCTGGAACCGAAACAGGCCGACACAAATGCCGGCCTGCTTCGCACTAAAATTTCACTGCTTCCTAGCCGTGAGACGCCTTCTTACGCATCAGTGTAACTCGCACCGTCAACAATCCTAATAACAACATGCCTACCAAAGCAAATGGCTGAGGCATATCGGCCGACACATCTCGCATCTGTACGGCGGAGACCTGTCCTTCTTCTAAATGCGGAATTGGCTCAAGCAACTCAGGTCGTTCCCGTTCTTCCCATGTTGCCGTTTGTGCTGCGCGAATTGGTGTACCGTTACGTGTTCCCGTCAACGTGTAGGTCATATCCGCACTCGCCGTTGAGTAGAGTGCGATAACATACTCACCAGCTTTTGTATCTGTCACTTGCAACACGCCGGCCGTTGTACAGAGTGCTGCCCAGCGATTGAGTGGTTCCCACAAGCACAAGGTCGTGTTTCCTAAATCGGTTGCCGTCAAATTCACTGCAAAGCTATCCCCAAGCTCAGCATCAAACGCAAATAGATGATTTGCACCTGCTGGCAATGTCGCCTCGGCTGGCACGTAGTTAAAGGTGACAATTGCAGGCTGTGCCGAAATACCGCCTAAGGGTGTCCGCGCCCAGACATGTGCCACGACAAGACCTGGTTGTGTTACCTGTGACAGATCGAGTGTCGGATTGTTCAAATCAAGCCGTTGGGTTCCCAAACTCTCTGGAAGTCGCAGCTGCGGGTTGCTCCCCGTTGGATAACTAAATATCTCGGCAATCAGGCGACTTGGCGTATCGGGTGCCACATCGATTGTTAGTGCGATCGTGGGGTCGCTAACCCACTGCTGGCTACTAGATAATGTCGCTGTCACTATTGGACGCGGATGCGAGCGCGGAGGATCAATGGAACGTGACCATACCAGCGCGTTATTCGTCAAATCAGAATCTTCAAGGGATGAACTCCCACCCACAGCGATGTGTACCGCCACATTCCCATCCACAGACGGCGTATACATGCCAGTTGCATCAATTTGACGATACTCACCCGCTCGTAAATAATCAACGGTCACCGTTTCAGTTAGCACGACTGTATCATCATGGCGCACCTCAATCAGAATAGGCACGTTAGTTACTCGTTCGCTGGTGGAGATAACGGCCGAGATACGAATCGGATCATCGCGCTTTACAAAGCGTGGGGATGCCAATGCAGTCACAGCGACATCACTCATTTGCCTAACATCTGGCAAATCTGGCAAACACGCATCAGCGACTAGCACGGTGTCTTGAGAAGCCCAATAATGTTGGAACGTGTCTGCCCAACTAATTCCATTAAATCCACCTTGAATAAAGGCATATGGGTGTGGGTTTTCTTCCGTGACAGCTTTTGTCAAATAAGCCGTTTGCCATGTAAGATGGGTAGCTGAATCATTAGGGTAAGTTGTGCCATGTAGGTCGGCTAAGAGTGATAGCCCTGCCCCTGTAAACGTCCATGTCGGTGTTGTCGGATTGGTCGCAAACCATGGCGACCCATCAGCACGGTACGTTGTCAAAATCGCGGCTGTGACGCTATCGGCCGCATCCAGCGCAGCGTCCCCCACATCTGTCAAATCACCATATTCTCTGTTCAACGCATCCGCAAACATCCACAAATCGACCAGCGCATCTGGTGTATCCAATTGCCAGTCTGGTGAGTCTTCACAAAATGTGCTGTCATATTTTGCGCTGCTCAGGTAGGCATTGTGCAATTTGGTCGCATCAAAATCCTGCGTCAAGTAATAACTGACCCGATCCCAATTGGTTTTGATGGCTGGCAATTTGTCTGCATCAACAGCAACCAACAAGATCGGATGCTCAACTGTTTCAGGATTACCATCAACCCCATCACCCTCTGACATCACACTGCTGTACGTCGCCAATATTGTATCTGCGATTTGTGCTGCGTCTGCGGATGGGTCAAGTGTCCCCACAACGCGACCAGGCATATCAGGTGAGAAGTAAGCGTAGTTGGTCGCGCCCGTTATTACTTCAGCATACTGATAGATTTCGTAAAACTCCTCAACCGAGGCGGCAAAACAATGTACCAAATCGACGACATTAATTGGATTTGCGCCGCCATCAGTTGCAATGTCGAGGGCTTGCGCTAGACGATACGGCGTAATCAAACTATTTGATGTCTCATCCGTCAGGCTGGGGGTCACGCGCCACTTGGTCGGCAAAAGGGGCAACCCATCCGTACTGTTACTTTGGCGATTGGAAAAGCCAAACGATGCGTAATCCGTTTCTGGCGCATCAAATGTTCCATGCCCGGCATAGGAGAAAACCGTCTTATCGGCTGGATAAGTGTCCCGTGCCCACTTGATCGCATGCCCCAACTGCTCTCCATTCGTCATGTCATACTCAGTTAACGTTGTATCGAGAACCCCATTCGTGTTCGGCAACCCCTCTACGGTTGTCACCATCCCATTCTCAACGACATAAATCACCGTATTATCATCCCCCAACTTATCGGCAATTACGACTGTCACAACATCGGGATTCAACCGCGACCCCGCCACAATCTCATCCATCGTCGGCTCCACCAGCCCCGACAAATCACTATCAAACGCCAACGCCTCAACAGCTAACAATTCATCCGTCGCTGCTTCTCCTTCACAAAACGACCAGCTCAAAATATCATGATTCTCCCGATAACCACCTGTACCAGCTGTAAAGCCAACCCAAGCCTGCCCACTAGGTAAGTCCAAAAGGTCACTTATTGTCACATCCACAGATAAAGTGAGAGTATTCATATCATCTATGAACACATTTAATGTATCAGGCACATATTGAATTTTAACTGTGTGGGTTAGCCCATCAGCCAGATTTGGAATAACAGTTGTTGACCCTAATGAATCAGTATGGTAGTAAGAATTTTCCTCGATTCCTCTCGACTGAATACTGATATGGTTATTATTAGGCTCTCCATTGTTAAAAGTGTCAAATTCAATGGCAATGCTGTTAGCAATTCCTTCACGACCCAGACCGCCTCCATAGCCTATACCACCTCCATAAGTGCCTAATACTCCATCTCCGTGATTTTGGATCAGGAATGCAAAACCATCAGCAGTCGTGCTACTATATTCTGTAATCTGAAATTCAAAAATCGTTTCAAATCCCTGTGTAACAACCTGTTGTTCTGTGTACCATGCCCCACCACTCTGGGCTCTAAGTGCTGGGGTAAGACGCAAAACATTGTTGTTAAATTGAGATGCGTCTCCAACTAAATTCAAGTCCGCAACAGAACTGAAATCAGGATAGGTGATAGTACACTCGGTGTCGGCAAAGCGGAAGCCATCTAGATTGCTAAGAGAGGATAATTGTTCGCTTATCGGTTGAGTTAGGATATTTTTTGAGGCAGCGAGTGACAGGTCGGGTGGCACAAGTGGCACATCTGAGTTGGTGGTCATTGGGTCGGCGTTGGCAATGCCAGCCAGCCCAAACATAGTAAATAAATAGACGATCAGAAAAGTTGATAATGTGTGTTGAATCTTCATTCCCTTTGTACTCCTGAGAAATTAATTTATCGTGTGCATTTAATCATGTACACCAACTATCGTAACACGATTCTTTCAGGTCGAAGATAGCTTGATACTACAGCTTTTTATAGCAAAAAATGAGCGCAAACAGAAAAGATCGCTTACAATTTGGGTTGATTAGGGAGAAAGTGCAATATGGCAATGCAAATACACGCTCAAGTAGAGATCACAACTGTCAATAAAGCTCTAAAAGCGCAGCGAGTCGCTTATCAACACGGCACGGCGCAACCAATTGGCGCAACGGCGTTGGCTCAATCAGCACTCAGTGACGTTCATTTTTTACCCAACGAGCGCGTCTCTCAACAGGTACGTGGGCAGATTGCACAACTGATTTTGCAGTGGGCATTGGCGCAGTTGCAGCCTGTCGGGGAGCGCAGTTGGCACGACAGCCAATGGCGTCATTACAACGTTCTGCACGCCGCCTATTTTGAAGGCATGACATTTGAGCAGATCGCTGCGCTGTCGCAGGTGAGTGTGTCAGCGATATACAAATCTCGTCAACGGGCGATTGAACGTCTGACAACATTGCTGAGAAATCAATCGGGTCAGGCGACACACACGGTCTGTGAGGGGCGTTATCTGCACGTTGGAGAGACGGGGCAGCGATTGTTGCGCTTTTTAAGTTTGTTCGAGCAAGCCGAATCTCTGGATCAGCTTTTGCTCGATATGGCTGAAAAGCGGCAGGTGGTGCAGGCGTTGGTCGCCGCCCATTTGATCGTAACAGAAGGGGAGTTGGTTGCGATTCATCCGATGATGCGATCCTTTGTGCGAGAGCAGGTTTCGGCCGCAGAACAACGCCAGTGGGAAGAAGAAATCGGCCGAAAATACAGCACAGACAACCAGTGGATTCTCGCCGCACGTCATTGGCTACGCGGCGGACATGCCGAGCAAGCCGCCGCCCTGCTCCTCACCCATGCCCCCGCCCTAATCGCCACAGGCCACATCGACGATTTGCACGCTCTGCTGCAACAGATTAACCGCGATACGATCACCGAGGCAACCTATCATCAACTGCAACTACAGCTTGGTGACATCGCCATTCAAACGGCCGATACAGATCAAGCACTTGCCGCCTATCGCATTGCCCTACAAGCGCCAACGCAAGCGTTACGCAGCGCGGCTCATTTGGGGTGTGCGCGTGCCTATCGGCGCACCGACATTCCACTTGCTCTGCGCCATTATGCAAACTGCATCACACAAGCCGAGGGGCAGGTTACAACACGCATCGATGCGTTGATTGACCGCTCAATGCTATTTTTGCAAGAGCGCACCAACCTCGACCATGCTCACAGCGATTTGCAAACGGCAACGACATTGGTACAACCCCAACAACATACCCGTCATGCACAGTTGCACAATGGGTGGGCGGCTTGGTATGGGCAGCAGGGGAATGCGGTGAAGGAGCGGGAGCATCAGGAGCAGGCTTGGATTTCGGCCGAAAAATCTCAACAGCCCGATCTGATGATGAAAATGGCTCACAATCTTGGCATCACCTATGTCTGGGAGGGGCAGCACGGGCGTGGTCTCGATCTATTACAGCGCAGCCAACAACAGGCCAAGACAGTTGGCGACCGCACAATTGAAGCCGCAACCTACAAAACAATCGGCGCATCGTATGCATTGCAAGGTGATTATGCACAAGCGATCCAATACTATCGCCACGCACTTGACATCTTTGGACAGTTAAAAAGCCACAATTGGCAGGCCGCCGTTTATGCCGATTTGGTTGAGGCGTATGGGGAAATCGTCTTGCAAATGCGAACCGCATTTGAAGCAGCACAAACGCATGCAACACAAGCGGGTGCTGACGGCCTGCATCAACTGCTTCAGCAATTCGCATTTACCTACCCCTATCTCACACCGCTTAACACATCTATAACTAGCTCACAACAATTCGCACTAGAGCAAACTAAACAGCACGGTTCCATCACTCGTCAGCAATACATGGCAGGAACGAAACGCTCAAAAAGCGCAGCAACCCGTGATTTACAAGAGCTGGTAGATTTAGGCCTGTTTCAGACTCACGGAAATGGACGCGCTACTAAATATATGCTAGCCAGATAATCCGTCAAAAGTCACCTCAAAACGGAATGAAATCTGAAATAGTTGATTCCAAATCAAGCTGAATGTTGAGGTAGGTTTGCGTCACTAAAATAGAGGAGTGGCCCAACAGCACGCTAATTTGCTGAATTGTAATGCCGTTGTCTAAGCCAACCTGTGCATAAGTACGGCGCAAATCATGCGGCTGTAGCTTTGGAGAACCAATCAGTGCGCCATATTTTGTCACAATCTGGTTGACTGCCCGTACGGTAATCCCACTTGTTTGCAGATGATCTCCCCGACGCACACGCCGCACCACAAAACCAACGCCGCCCGTCGCCAAGCGCCACAAATCAAGCTGTCCAACCATTCTGTTTGCCAGCGGCACAATTCGGTTTTTGTTCCCCTTGCCACGAACCTGCAACACGGCACGGCGGCCTTGCTCCAGCACATCGCTCCACATCAGGTTAACCGCTTCTTCGCGTCGCAGCCCAGCCCCCACAAGCAGCGCCAGCAGCGCCCAGTCACGCAACCCCTGTCGTTTGGAAATGTCAGGCTGTTGCAGCAGCGCCGCAACATCGTGCCGTTTGAGCCAAAGGTGAACTTTTTGCCCTTTTGCTCCTCTGGGGGGTTCAATCGCGGTTGCTAAGGCGTTGAGCCGCATAATCGCAGCGGCCGTTTGCTGATACGTTTCGGGCGTCACCTGCGATTCTAGGATGCGACGTACATGTTTGGCGTAAGCGTGCAGCGCCCCACGCAAATAATAGGCGCTTGAGGTAGCTAAAGTTTGGGCATAAGTTTGCAGCGAGAGCGCGTCGCTGAGATTCACTTCGTGTTCTAAGGCGCGATCAATGGCGCGACGGTATTGCTCTTTGGTGGAGGCGAGCAGGTTGCCGCTGTTGGCGATGGCGGCGTGGTACATTTCGGCCGAATTTCCACCCTCATAACGCTCAATTTGGGAAAAACTCATCTAAATACACAACTCCCGCAACGCCTCTAAATGCCGTTCCGCCTCAATCACTCCTGCTTCGATCGGCCCTTTTGTATCCTTAAAATCTAGCGACCCAATCGCATCCACCGCAGGGCGCATGTACACATCAGGCGGATGCAGCTTCAACCGCTGGTCATGCAAATGCCAAGTCATAATTCGCGAGGCTCGCCACAGTGATGCCATCAAGCTCGGCCGCTTAAACTCAGCCTCATCACCACGCCCCAACCACGCATTCCACCTCACACCTGTGATGTCGCCAATGGGATCAGACCAAATATTTTCCGTCTCAAGCGCAGGATAAACATCAACCGCGATGACCTTGTCCGCCCCCTGCTCAAACGCCACGTGCGTCGCCACGCTGTCAATCACGCCGCCATCCATAAGCTGACGCCCATCGATCACCACAGGCGGAAACACCCCCGGCACGGCGCTTGACGCCAAAATCGCTGGAACAAGCGGGCCATCTTGCAAAACAACTTCCTTACCCTGCAACATATCAACCGCCATCAGCGAAACAGGGATCTGCAAATCGGCAAACGTCTGATCGCCAATCACGCTCTCCAACTGCTGCCGCATCCGCTGCTGCCTGCCGCGTGACGAGACAAGGCCAACGTTTTTCACGTTGTCAAGCACACTCGTCTCAGGGTTATTGAGCGCCATGCCCTGCTGCATCCCCTCGCCAATCTCATCCAACGACTTTCCCAAGCCATAAAGCGACGCCACAATGCCGCCCATGCTCGTCGCCACAATAAAATCAAACGGGATTTGCTCACGCAACAGCACCTTCAACACACCAATATGCGCCAAACCACGTGTCCCGCCACCACCTAAAACCAGTCCTACTTTGGGTCTATTCATAAACTAAAACCATATCCACGTTGAACAGACTGTCTAGTCCGTTATTCACGTTGAACGGACTGTTTAGTCCGTTCCAAAAAGCTATTTCTGCCTGCTATCGTCATTCTTCATCAGCATACGTCGCAACACCTTGCCGATAAATGACTTGGGCAAATCCTTACGAAATTCGATTTCCCAAGGAACCGCATAAGGCTCCAATCGGCGTCGGCACAAATCCAGCAGTTCCTCAACCGTCAGCGTCGTTCCAAGACGTGGCACGACAAACGCTTTCACTTTTTGCTCACCATCAGGCGTGTCCACGCCGACAACCGCTACTTCTAGCACCTTGTTATTTTCATATATCACTTCTTCCACATCACGTGGATAGACGCTGTACTCGCCAAACACAATCGTGTCCTTTTTACGGCTCACAATCTGAAAATAACCGTCCGCATCTGAAACGGCGACATCGCCCGTTTTAAGCCAGCCATCTTCGGTTAAAGATGACCGATCAAGCGTACCGTCTGGTTGCCAATAGCCCTGCATCACCTGCGGGCCACGCACCTCAAGTTCGCCAATCTGCCCCGTCGGCAGTGGCAACCCTGTCGCCAGATCAACAATCCGCGCTTCTGTGTTTGGGATCGGCACACCAATCGAACCGGGGTGACGCACGCCGTCAAGCGGGTTGGCATGCGTCACGGGAGATGCCTCCGTGAGGCCGTATCCCTCGACCAATCGGCCGAGTGTCAACTTCTCAAACGCTTCCTGCACTTCCACAGGCAATGGCGCGGCCCCGCTCAAGCAAGCGGTCAATGACGACATTCCATACTTGCGCACGTTCGGCGTCTGGTTGATCGCCATGTACATCGACGGCACGCCGGGGAACAGCGTTGGCTTGTACTTTTTGACCTGCTCCAATACCAGTTTCACATCAAAAACAGGCAGCAGAATCATTGTCGCAGCCGTCATAATCGGCAAGTTCATCGCGTTTGTCATGCCATAGCTGTGAATCAGCGGGATGACCGCCATGACGCTTTCTTTTGCATATTTGAGCGTTGGAAACCAGTGGCGCGTTTGCAGCGCGTTCGCAACCAGATTGCCGTGACTGAGGCAAACTCCTTTGGGATCGCCCGTTGTGCCGCTGGTAAAGATGATGGTTGCTAGGTCAGCGGAGGAGACGGTGACGGGTGGTGGTTCGGCCGATGGCGCATCCTGCATCAATTCGGACATGCGTCGGCCGATGGCGGCGTTGTGGGGTGGGCTGTTTTCGGCCGAAATTCCCCACTTCCCCAACAGCAGTTGCAGCACAACCCGCGAAACGTTGTCCGCAATATCGGCAAATACCACGTGCTCAACGCCTGTGTTTGCTTTGATTGATTGCGCTAATCGGCCGAAGCTGTTCAAGGTCACCAGCACCCGACTGCCCGAAATCTGCGCCTGCTGCACAATCTGCGCCGCATCTGCATCAGGATTCGACATCACTACAACCGCCCCAACCGACAACGCCCCATAATAGGCGACAATCAACTGCGGCATGTTGGGCAGAATCAACATAATCCGATCGCCGTGACCAATCCCCATGCCGTGCAAAACGTGCGCAAACTGTTTGACTCGCGCATACAATTGCTGATAGCTCAGCTTGTTGCCAAAGAAATTTGTTGCGGTCCGACGCGGAACCCAAATCGCCGCTTGCTCTAAAAATGCGGTCACGGGCCGCTGTGGAATTGGAATCGAGGTTGGGGTTGAAGCACTGTACGCTTTTGTCCAAGGACGCACCGCCATCGGGTTCGCCGTCGCACGCCCGCGCCAAGAACGCGGGCCAGCGCCGCCAATAAAACGCTCAATCGCGCGATTCACAGCCTGATGGCGTTCCAATTGCACTTTGTGTTTGGCCGAACCCACATCATAAATTTCAGCCCCCGGCACGGTTGTCCCAACATCTTCAAATACCCAGCGTGGAAAATAGTTGTCACGTTCACCCGTGACAACCAACGTGGGCGTACTGATATTTTTGAGGAGGTCCCACCCTTTCCAATAACGCATGTTATCCGCCATCATGCGCTTCACAACATGCAATTCCGCATCCCAGCGGTTGCGATATTCCCACAGCTTCCGAAATGGCGCGGTCGGCAGTCGCAACACCCAGTTCGCAATTTTAGGCAGTGGGTATTCTCCTGCGGTTGCCAACAATACGAGTTTTTCAAGTCGTTCAGAATGGGCGTTAGCATATTCAGCGCAGATCGAGCCGCCAAACGAGTGTCCAACCAAGATAAAACGTTCGGGCAGTTCAAGATGCTCAACAATCGCATGCAGATCCGCAACCAATTCGGGCATCAGGTAAGAAGTATACGGCGCATCGCTCTGACCATGCCCACGCAAATCAGGTGCAATCACCCGATAGTTACGCGCAAAATGGTTAATCTGGAACTCCCACGACTCTAAAATCCCCGCATAGCCATGCACAAACACAATCGTTTGGTCGGCTCCCTCTGGCTGCAAATCAACCACGCTCAGCCCTTCACCCACCACACCCGGCATCGGCACGCGCCGTCGATACAAATCGAAGTCGTACAAAATATCTCGTCGTTTGAGGCCACGTAACTTTTTCTTCATTGCTGTCCCCGCTTGAATCATGCTTATCGTACCCTCTTTAT
>JBMZDF010000122.1:0-13426 GCA_049614105.1 Promineifilaceae bacterium (SeqCode) | reverse complement strand
AGGCCGCATAGCGGCAAGCAAAGACACTCCCACGCGGAGCGTAGGAGCGAGTCAGGCCCAAATCATCATGACCCTAAAACGACAAAGAGCAGGTGTTGCCACCTGCTCTTGTGAGCAATCGAGCTAGTTAGCTCAATCGTCTATATAATTTCCGCGATGCTGTTTAGTTAACGCGCTTCACTGCCCAAACTGCGACGGCCGCCAAGCCCAATGTGCCCATCAGAATTACGATAAGCTGTGTCGCAGGTGCAGATGCTGCATTCAGCGCCCGCAACGTTACGCTCGTTGGCTCAAGTTCAACAAACCCAAAGTCATAGCTTGCGTTTTCAGCCGTTTGCTCTGGCGCAACGTTTGTTTGCCCTTGTGTAGGCTGTGCGTTTGTCCCGAGCGGGTCGTTCGAGTCATTCGCATTTGTTGAACCAGCCGCGTTGGTCGTGGTTGGAATATACCCTTGGAATGGGGCAACCGCGATTGTGAAGGTTGGCTCTGGACCACTGCCGTCTCCGTTGTAATCTTCATCAGTCAGCAGATTGTTGAAGCTGTAGAAGCCGTTCTCGTCTGTAACCGTTTCCAAGTTGATGATTGACCCATCAGGATATTCAATACGTAGCGTGATTGTCACACCGGGCAATGGTAATTCAACACTATCCTGAATCCCGTCGCCACTTGTATCAAGCCAAACATAGTTACCAACCGCCGCAGGCTCAACATAGTAGCCAAAATCTGCGGTCAAGTTCTCATCGCCAGCCACAACTGACAAGGCATAGGCATCAACCTGACTGTTATTGTCAGCACCAGCGGTTCCCAGCGAGTGCCAATAACCGTCCAGCACGTTGTTTGTGTCTGTAACATCAACGATGTAGTCACCTGCTGGCAACCCTTCAAAGATATAGTTGCCGTCTGTGCCGTTTGCACTTGCGTCAATTGCTGCGCCAGTCACGGTTGAACCAAACAGTGGTTCACCGGGGTCTAACTTGCCGTTGCCGTTCAAGTCACGATACAGGTCAATTGTCACGTCACCAATCGGTTGTTCACCTGCGTCCAAAACGCCGTTTGCGTTCACATCAAGCCATACAAGGTTGCCGATGCGTGCCGCTTGGCCTGCAAATGGGGTATACCCAAAGTCTTGGTCAAGGTTAACTGGGTTGCTTGGCGTCAAGGTCACGCTGCTTGTGTTGTCGTTGCCGCCGTTCGGGTCAAAGTTGTTTTCTAACCCTTCCAAAACCCCACCTGCCACAAAGTTCTCAGGCGCAATCGTCACGATATACGTGCCGTTCGGATCAAGGTCGCCAAAGTAGTAGTGACCGTTTTCATCGGTGGTAGTTGTAAGGGTCGTGCCGTTTGGCAAAGTCAACGTCACAATCACACCTTCGATACCCGGTTCGTCTGCGCCTTGTGTGCCATCACCATCAGTATTGAGCCAGATAGTGTCGCCAATCACGCCCGTATTGGCAGGATTGGTCATCTCTGGCGCATATCCAAAGTCTTGAACATCGTTGTTCTCGCCGCCTGATACTGAGACAGTGCTTGTATTGTCAAATACAACTGGGTCGCCGTTTGTTGCATCTGGGTCTGCGCTTTGCGTGAGTCCAGCCAACACGTTGTTTGTGTCAGTTACCTGCACTGTGTACGTGCCGTCTGGCAAGTTCGGGAACAAGTATTCACCGCTTGCATTCGTGGTGGTCGTTGCAATGACGTTGCCATTGCTGTCAAACAAAGAAACTGTGACGCCTTCGATACCGTACTCGCTACCGTTCAGCGCACCGTCACGGTCTGTATCAAACCAGATTGTGTCGCCAATGCTGTTGTCATATGACCCAGCAGGTGGTTGATAGCCAAAGTCTGCATTCAAGAAAACATCGCCGGGGGCCAGCACAATTGGTGAGCTGGTCTGATTGTCGTTGTCGCCTGTCGTGCCGTAGTGGTCTGGATCACCTGTTTGAGTGAAGTTTTCAAGCGGTTGGCCACCGGTGAAGTTGCTCGCTGGAATCACAACATCGTATGCGCCTGCGGGCAGGTCAGTGAAGATGTAGAAACCAGTTGCATCAGTTGTTGTAGTCGCAATAACTGCGCCCGTTGCATCAACCAGTTGCACAAGCACGCCGCCGATGCCCATTTCTGAGTCATCCTGTGCGCCGTCACCGTCGGTGTCAAGCCAGATGCGGTCGCCAATTGCGCCCAAGCCAGTGTTACCATTGGCGTTGCCATAGTTGAAACCAAAATCGGCCGTTAGATTTTCTTCGCCTTCACCCAACAAAATTGGATACCCTGTTGGATCTTGGTTACCGAAGTCTGAACCCGGCAAGTTAACGCCAGTGTGAGCCAATTCGGCCAACGCAGGCTGCGCCGTGTCGACACGAACGGTATAAGCCTCTGGCAGCAAGCCGCTGAACAGATAGCCACCATTTGCATCGGTTGTGGTCGTAAACACGTTGCCACTGCCGTCGGTCAAGGTCACAACAACGCCAGGGATGCCACGTTCGCCAGCATCTTGGAAGCCGTCGCTGTCTTCATCAATCCAAATGTAGTTACCAATCGCGCCAATCGCTTTGCGCGAATCGTAGAAACCGAAGTCAACAGTCATGTTGCTGTCGTTGTCGCCATCTTCGCTGGTTGGCTCGCTGTTGTCGGTCAATGTAACCGCTTGACTAACAACCCCGTGACCGCCCAATGGTTCGCCATTGTCATCGCTGTCAACGTCGTTGTCTGGGTCAGGTGCGATGCCGTTGCCCGTGCTGCTGCTCAGGTTTTCAAGCGGCTTGTTTGTGCCAAAGTTCTCTGGTGGAATTTGTACAATGTAGTCACCGTCTGGCAAGTTGGTAAATTCGTAGTAACCGGGCACACCTGCTTTAGTGAAGGTGCTGGTTGTGGCACGGAAGGTGTCAACACCGGGGGTGTAAACGCCGTTGCCATCTGTATCTTCGTAAAGGTTGACAACAACACTGTTGATGCCGTCTTCGCCGTCAAATAGGTCGTGGTCGCCGTCGTTGTTGACATCGTTCCAAATACGGTTACCAAGCGTCAAGTCGCCCGTTTCCAAGATGATACCTGCATCCCAGGTGTCATCATATTCACCTGCAATAAGGGTGAATGTTTCAGTGCGCCCTGTGCTTGGGTCTGGATCAGAGTCAGTTGGGTCGCTGCTGCCTGTGCTGCCTTGTGGCGTAAAGGATGACCCATCTGGCAAAATGTATTCGATGAAGTAGTCGCCTGCTGGCAGACCGTCAAACAGATAGTACCCAGGGTTGCCGTTGACATCATTCTGCGTTTGCATCGTGCTGTAAGGCGTAGATGGGTTGCCGGCTTGGTAGAGGTTAACGGTGATGCCGTTCAAACCGCTGGTGGCCCCTTCATTTTGCGTGCCGTCGCTGTCATCATCGAACCAAACATAGTTGCCGACTGCCGCTGGTGGCGGGTCAGGTTGGAAAATACCTTGGTCCCATGTGAGGTCAACTTCGTTGGTGTCTAGGGTCGTCACGGGCATGATAGCAACGCTTAGACCTTTGAAGGTGTTGGGCGTGCCGTCAGAATCGGCCGAATCCAGCGCCCCCTGATCAATCGGTGAAGGGCTGTAAGTTGGTGGCAAATAGACAACTGCATAGTAGTCGCCCGGTGCCAAGTTCGGGAAGCGATATTCGCCGCCGTTGGTTGTGAGTGTAAAGGTTTCGAGCGTATCGTTGGCTGGGTCGTTGATGCCGTCGCCATTGTCACGGTACAACTCAACGCGCAAGCCATCAACACCAGCTTCGTTGTTGTTCAAGATACCGTCACGGTTTGCATCAAGCCAAACAAGGTCGCCATAAACGGCAGGGTCCTCGTCAAACGTTGCGACACCCACTTTAATTGGCTCAGATGGCAACAAGCTTTCGCCATTATCGGCGCGGCTTGATGAAAACGCGAATGAGTTCCATGCGACCTCGCCATTGGTTGGTGCATCGTTTGGCGCACGCATCGGCCATTCAAGCATCAATGCATCGGCCGGATCAAGAATCACATCGCCAAAGTCAATTTTGAGCGACGAAACGGTGGTTGGGTCGGCTGGCAAAATAACAGACCAATCGTCTACACAGCCGACGGGGCCTGCTGGCAAAACTTCAGGACGACAAGGGTTTGTAGACAAACTGTAGTAAACGGTGACGCCCGCAGGTGCTACAACAGACCCAACGAGGAATGGACGCCATTGTGATTCGCGATTATCGCCCACGATAACACCCGTATCACCTACGTGAGGCAGAATGTCGTAGATAACAATATCGGTCATCGCAACGTTACCGGGGTTGTTGATGCTGAGACGATAATCGTCAATACCACCGGGGATGGTGCGCCCAACCACTGGGAATTTTGAATAGTCTGCGTCTAGCTGGCCCAAAACCAGTTTTTCTGATTCGAGTGCCGCAACTTCTTCAACCGTTACGCTTGCGTGCTCGCTACAGTGCAATTCTGCACGGTCACCATCGCCATCTAGGTCGTTCACATCAGCGTGTGTGGAACCGCCTGAACAAGAATCAGTTGGCGTTACATTCGAGGTTAGATCGTAGTCGTTGCGGATTGTGCCGCCAGCGCCGTCTTTGATGCGTGTTTCAAACTGAATACGCAGTTGACCACCCGGTTGAAGCTCGTAAGCTGATGCGCCCGTCCAGCTCCAGCGGAGCAACGTGCGTCCTGTGCCGTCATAGTTGGCAATTTGTTCAAAGATAGGGGTTGGAACAGCCTCAGACACATTGTCGGCAACTGTCCAAGTACCTGTGAATTCGAGTTCGCTAGGCAGCAGGTCCATCACAATAGGATTGCTGTAGCTCGCTGGGGCAGATGCTTTGTTCTCAGCACGTACTTCCCAAGTCACAGCTTGACCAGGAACGGCCGAACCAGATGTCACGCGCCATTTGTTCACAACTGGCTGCGGTGCATTTTCAACAATCTGGATGCTGGTGTTTTCCCAGCAGAATTGTTCTGTGGTGTCGCCGTCGCCGTCAAGGTCGTGTGTATCTGTGCGGAAACCATCTTCACCATAACAATCGTCAAATGATGAGTCTGCGGTCACATCATATTCATTGGCTTTCCAGCCCATTACGCTGCCATCAGCAATGATCCCGACATTGATGTCGAAATATTGACCGGGCGTTAGCGTCATGTTGTCCCAGCTCCAGCGCAGCAGCGTGCGGCCTGTGCTGTTGTGGTTGGCCAGTTCAGCAAATGTTGGAGATGGATAATTTGTGTCAGTTTGCGACCATGAGCCAGCGTAGCTGAAGCCTGTAGGCAGCAAATCCATGATGGTTGGGTTCACCAAATCGGCCGAAGCCTCGCTATGATTACCCACACGCAAGCTCACCGTGATGATTTCACCCACAATAAACGGATTGTCAGCAACCAAAGATTTACTCGCCCATGGTTTCGGCTGCGGCGTGACTACGCTAATGTCGAAACAGCGATTGTCTGTGATTGTGCCAGATTGTCCGTCACCACTTGCCGTGTTGCAGTTTGTGATAGTATCGCCAACGCTGTTGCTCGGCAGAACGGTCGCGTTAATGCGCGGGCGGTTGCCGTCGTGCGAGAAGCCACCAGGGACAGTGCCGAACTCCCAACGTAGGGCAGTCACATATTCATTCGCAGCAAGCGAGAGTTCACTGACAGTGTGTGCAGTGTCTGCGTTCCAGCTAAAGCTAGCGGGCCATGCGGTCCATGAGCCGTTGACGCTTGTCTGATAGCTAATGCTCATCGGAACATTGTCTGTCCAGCTACCTGACTCAAAGCCTGTGAATTCGAGACCGCTTGGTAGAAAGTCTTCAAAATAGAAATTGTCAAGGCTATTGTCGCCATCGTTGCGAGCGAAAACAGCGTAGCTAACTTCTTGACCAATCGCAAACTGGTTGCCGTTACCCTGTTCTTTCCCTGCATAAATATCATCAATTGTGGGGGGTGGCGTTGGTGTTGGCGTTGGTGGGGTTGAGGAGTTAGTGACGGTCGTGGTGACGTTACCGCTAGTGACGTTGCCTTGGTCGGAGAGAATTTCGGCCGAATTCACAGCCTGCGCTCCGTCGGCTGCATCGTTAGGGAACTGAACGCGAATCTTGACTTCACCCGTTGAGCCAGCAGGCAGTGGCTCAATAAAGTCAAATGTGACCGTTCCAGCGTTGTTATTTGATCCTGTCGTATGGACAGACCCAATCATGGCAACGTTGTTTGCATCGAGCACGTTGGGCAGTACGTCGCGGATTTGGACGTTTGTACAGTTTTGTACAAGCGATGCACAACGATATTGAAGACGATAAGTGAAAACTTCTTCAACGCCAACAACTGTTTTGTCAACGCTTTTTGTGATTTCAACAGCGTCCGCTAGGGGGGCTGAAGCAGAGGATGGATCAATAGATTGTAAGGCAAAAAGTGCGCTACCGATCAATATTAAAATTAATACACCAGAGTAAATAAATGCGAGTCTGAGTCGCTTGGGGGTCATATTCGTTTTCATTACAATACCTTTACAACCGCTCTTGTGAGATAAGAGCTACGTTGAAATTTTAACTGTCAACAGCCGTTATACTGCGGTAAACATTACTTAATAAAGCAACTCCTTGGTGCGTATGGATCTGATGATTTACACAAATCACGAACCAAATTAAATGTTGCTAAAGCTAAAATAATCTTGAGACAGCCCTTTCTTGCTATCACCTGTTTATGCTGACCTGCTATAGATAGCATCACACGATGACACATCTGTATGTCGAAAGAGTGCTGTACAAGAACATCCTATCTCTAGTCCATATATAGTTCTGGACCTACTAACTCTCGGGATTCCTTACAACTATTCTGTTGGTTACAACTTACGATTTGGATTGCGTCCCCACCCCATCGTATAGTACTTTAGTCCTGTTTTATATTTTTTGGGGGTCAGTTCATATCATACTTACCAACGATCTGACTCTCGTAGAGTAGATGAAGATGTCAAAAAGGGTTACACAATGGGGAGTTTGATGGTGAAGGTGCTGCCGCAGTTAACGCCCGGAGATTCGGCCGAAACAGTCCCATTCATCGCCTCCACAATTCTGCGAACGGTATACAGCCCCAGCCCCAACCCACGCTTCGCCTCAACATTGCTGCCACGCGCAAATAACTGGAACAACCCATCAATTTCATCTCGCGGAATACCTGCCCCATTGTCCACAACCACCATTTTCAGATGGTGCTGCCTAAGCTGAATGGTAACATCCACCTCAACTTCTGGATGACCATATTTAAGTGAGTTAGAAACTAGGTTAAACAAAATGCGCTGAACCATCGGCATATCAAGATGGACTTTTTCATCCAGTACGCCTGAATAATGGAAGTTGACGTTTGCATCAACAGGGATTTCACGCTTTAAGTTTGTCTCTAACATGGAGCAAGCGTTACGGAAACTGCTCCATTCTAAGTTAAGCGCAACATTCGGCGTGCTGACCGAATTTACCTGCATCGCGTCCTGAAGCATCTGCGTCAGATCTTGGATCGCAACGCGAATACGCGAAAATTGCATTTCGCGCTTGTTTGGCCCCATTCGATCATAAAATTTTTCTAACAGATCGGCCGAAGCGCCAATCACTGTCATCGGCGTGCGAAATGCATGGGAGACCGTTGCAATAATTTTTGATTGTAGTTGGTTAAACTGCTCTTGCTGCTCAAAGGCTTGCTTGAGGTCACGCGCCAGATGCTGTTGAAGCTGTAGCGCCTTCTCTAGCTCCTCCGTACGTTCAGCAACGCGCCGCTCCAGCTTCAAATTCACTTCGCGGGCAACATCTGCCTCACGCTGGCTTGCCTCAGTTTGTCGCAAAATCTCTTGGTTGCGCAGCTTGGTCACAACTTGCTCACCAAATAACTGATGATGCAAATCCATGTACCGTTCGTAATGCGAAAATGCAGACCTTATATCGCCACGTGTTTTATAAAGTTGAGCGAGTTCATTATTGACTTCATAAGCAATGCGTTTTGTGCCAAGCTGAATGCTTAAGCCTAAACCCAACTCAAAATGCTGCTGCGCGAGTTGCAAATCGCCAAGCAGCGCATAGCAACGCCCAATTGCGACGTGTGCCATCGTTGTCAGCAGCAAATCATCTCGTTCGCGGGCAATCTTGAGTGCATCCAATGCGGAGCGCAACCCTGTCTTTGGCTCCCCTAGCTGGGCCAAAGGGATCGCCATGTTGTATTGAATCCACCCTTTAATCCCATAAAATGCATCGCTCGTACAAAGCGCCAATCCACCATGCCCCGCCTCTAGCGCGTCCGCATAATGCCCCGCCTCTGAGTGACTATGACACATTTGCATGTGAACAGTTGCCATTCTTTCGCGATCTTCGAGCTGTGTAAACAGATGCAGTGCGGTTTCATCATAACGTAGCGCACGCTCATGCTCACCAATGTCTGAATAGACAATAGCCAGCCCGATATTTGCATTGGCTAACGCAAAGGAATCACCGTACCCCTCGCTTACCTCACGCTGGCGGTAAAAATAGCGCAACGCTTCATGATAGGCTCCGGTGCGTGAGTAAATTGTCCCCAGCACACCATAGAGCAGCGTTCGCATCCCACGCCCAATCGGCTGCTCATATTGTGTTGCGGCGAGCAACCCTGTTTTGAGCGCAGGCTCATAGGTTGCATCAAGATAGAAATAGAGTGCAAGCAGTGTGTTCGCATCTGCAACGCCTATTTTGTATCCGATTGCCTGCGCCTGATCGCGCAATGATTCCAGTTCTTGCCTATCACCGAACCCCTTCTCAACCCTGGGATAAGCAAACTGAATTCGACTCTCTAATGTTTCTTGTGCTGAAATATGTCTGGTCACTATGGCTTGCATTGGCGCATTTTCTATACAAGATACTACTACGTCTGTATTTATCCTGAGCAGTGTATCATAGGTTAGGAGGCAGCTAGCACCTTGTCTTACAATGCTCCTTAAATTTCCGTCAAAATAAAGAAGGATTTGCTCTAAAGTTATCCTACTTTACAATAACACGTATCGGCCGATGTCTTTTCCGCCATCATCATGCTAAATCACACCCACTACTTAACCCGAATTGGTATTACAGAAACAAACGCCCCAACTTTAAACTATCTGGCTCAACTTCAGATGGCCCACCTGTTGCACATTCCGTTTGAGAATTTAGATGTGCGTCGTAAAACACCTGTCATGCTAGATTATGAACGGTTATTTGACAAAATCGTTACACGGCGACGCGGGGGGTTCTGCTTTGAATGCAACGGGTTGTTTGGCTGGCTTTTGCGCGAACTTGGGTTTGAGGTCACGCGCATCACCGCTTCTGTCTACAACGGGAAAACGTTTGGGATCAAGTTTGACCACATGGCGCTGCTCGTTCACTTCGATCACGGAACCTATTGGGTTGATGTTGGTTTTGGAGATGCGTGTCGTCGGCCAATTAAGATGCCCAACGGCGCGGCCGACGATGTGAGCGGACGCTATCAGATCGTGCCGCCTTCAGCGGATAGCTATTATTATTTCCAGCAGGACAAGGGAAAGGGATGGCAACATCAATATCGCTTTACCACAACAGCGTATCAGATGTCTGACTTTGAGGCGGGGTGTCACTATCACCAAACATCGCCGCTGACGACGTTTACGCAGCGAACAGTTTGCACGCTTGCAACCCCAGACGGGCGCGTGACGTTAAATGATGAGGGGTTGACGATTCGGAAGGGGGCGGAGAGGGTGAAGGTGGGGGTGAATTCGGCCGAATCCCAAGCACAAATCCTAGCCACTTATTTCAACATCGTCCTATGAAACAAACATATCAGGTCACCAGCAAAAACGCACTCTCTAAACAGCATGCATTTTCACCCGACAACCTGATAACCTAAAATGCTAACAACCTAGCCAATCATCTGAATTGGAATAAAGTTGCTCTGATTGTGCAATGTCAGAACGCTCACACGTGCCGCAACCTTCTGCGCAATGCTAAAGATCGATTGTGCCGCTTCCGCATTCGGGCTAGCCGCCACAATCGGCTTTCCTTCATCACCACCGATCCGAATCCGTGCGTCAAGCGGCACAATGCCGAAGAACTCGGACTCAGTACGGTCGGCCAGTTTCTTACCAGCACCCGTGCCAAAGAACTCGCCGCTCATATTCTCAACCACACCCAAGATCGGAACCTTGAGCTGTTCAAACATTTTGATCCCGCGTAGTGCATCAGATGCGGCAACCGCCATCGGCTGCGTCACAACCACAGCACCCGTCAAAGGCAGCGCCTGCGCCAAGGACAAAGGCGCGTCACCCGTTCCTGGTGGCAAATCAACGATCAAATAATCGAGTTCGCCCCACTCCACATCGCTCAGAAACTGGTTAATCGCGCTGTTAAGCATCGGTCCACGCCAAACAAGTGCTTGATCTGGTTTCAGCAGAAACGCGGTCGAGACAAATTTCACGCCGTATGCTTCGGCCGGCACAATCTTCTTGTTGCGCGTTGGCGGCAAGCGATCAACACCCATCATCATTGGGATATTTGGCCCCAAGATGTCGGCGTCCATCAGCCCAACAGATGCGCCCGTCTGTGCAAGCGCAATTGCGAGATTGACGGAAATAGTTGATTTACCCACACCGCCCTTGCCACTGGCAACAGCGATCGTGTTCTTAAAATTATGCCCCATATCGCTCAAACGACGATTTTTAGGCACATTTGCATCCCAACCAATCGTGATTTTGCCAATTTTTGGCACGTCACGGCGCAATGCAAATTCACTATCGCGCTGCATCACATCTTTGAGCGGGCAAGCGGGCGTCGTGAGCATAATCGTAAAAGAAATATCATTCCCTTTAATCTCAAGCTCGCGCACCATATTCAGCGACACAAGGTCGCGATGTAGTTCTGGTTCAATCACTGTTGACATAGCGGCCATAACCGCTTCTTCTGTCACAGTGGCTTTGTTTTTTCTGCCAAACATAAGGTTTTATACAATCCAGAGGTGTTAAATACGAATCCCGAATTATAAACTGTTGTCATTTGCCCAAATGGTCAAAATAGACAAAAACATCCGCTTCGTTAGGCAAACCCCATGGGTATTCCGCAGAACGGTCACCTTCGGATAAACATTCGTAAAGCGATGGAACACTTTGATACTGTTGAATTTATGGAAGTTTCGCAGGGTTATAATCAGCTTCAAATAGCCTCTGCCGATTGGATGATCCAAAACGTGGGTGACTTTATCGTGCGGCGTGCAGCCTTTGGCACATCTTACCATCTGGCGGTGGTTGTCGATGACGCGGCGCAACAAATCACCCATGTCACCCGTGGGCATGATCTTTTCACCGCGAGTTTCCTGCATGTCGTGCTGCAAAAGCTGTTGGGCCTGCCAACACCGCTGTATTTCCACCATGATCTTGTAACGGACGCTGACGGGAAACGGCTGGCAAAACGCGATGATGCTAAGGCCATTGCGCTGTACCGGGATCAAGGGCTGACGCCAGCCCAGGTGCTGGACCTGGCGCGGCCTAGCTAAGCGGTTTAGTCAATTCGACCTCTGCCCCGTCTTGGATTGCGGTATAAAAACAAGACCTGCGGTTTGTGTGACAGGCAGGCCCGGTTTGGCGCACCAATGCCAGCAAACAATCACGATCACAATCAACGCGCAGTTCGACCAGTTCCTGCACGTGGCCGCTGGTTTCGCCTTTGATCCAGAAAGACTGGCGCGACCGGGACCAATAGGTCACGCGGCTCGTTTCCAAAGTTTTGCCCACAGCGGCTGCATTCATCCAAGCCAGCATCAAAACCTCGCCCGTGGATTCTTCCTGTGCGATCACAGGCAGCAGCCCTTGGGCATCAAATTTCAATGAAGTTGGATCAAACATGGCAGGCGTCCCTTGCAATTGGCTGGGCAGGCTTATCTAGTGTGGACAAACCAGCGGTGGCACGATGACAGACCAATCAGACCTTATCAAACTTTATTCCACCCGCATTTTGGCTTTGGCGGCAGAAATGCCCCGGGTTGGTCGATTGGAGGCACCTAATGGCACTGCCATGAAACGATCACCGCTGTGCGGATCAAAGGTCACGGTGGATGTGATGATGACGGACGGCAAGATCACCGATTTCGCCCAAGATGTGAAAGCCTGCGCCCTGGGCCAAGCGGCGGCATCGGTGACAGCGGCAGAGGTGATTGGCTTGGGTGTGGCCGATATTCAAACCGCGCGGGATGGCCTAAACGCGATGTTAAAAACAGACGGCCCGGTGCCAACCGCCCCCTTTGATGGATTTGAAGTTTTGCAACCTGCCAAAGATTTCAAAAACCGCCATGCATCGATCTTATTGGCCTTAGACGCCACATTGGCCGCCTGCCAAGACGCCGAAACCCCATAAAAAAACCGCCGCACATTGGGGGAAACCAATGGCGGCGGAAAGTATGCGATTTCTGTGTGGGACCCGGAATACGTCAGTGGGTTAAAGAGGCAATCTTAACCATAAGACGGACAGGCAGTGTCTGATGTCGCGCAACACGTGGGATGTAATTGCGGACGCACCCCGGCACAAAAATCGCGGCAGAAACTTGGCGGTTACAGTGACGGAATAAACAAACCTACGTAAAGCATTGTCATCAAAGCAAAAACACCGATGGCGTCTTGGATGATTGTCAGAGTCTCGGTCTTTACAAGTGGTTGTTGTGACATTGGGCTGCTCTCAGGTTTAGTTTTTTGTTGACCCTTTGTTCTCATATTAAATGAATCCTGTAAAGAACTTTTTAAGAACATTTGTGAACAAAGCAGGTTTTCCCTGACAATCACCCTGTCCGCTACCCCACAGAAATAAGCCGAATGGCCTTGTCTTGTTCCATCAACCACAGCAACAAACGGGCGGCTTTTCCACGATCCGTTTCCAGGGTTGGGTCTTTGGTCAGCAGCGCCCGCGCATCACTTTGGGCCACGGCCATAAGGTCTGTTTGACGTTCCAGATCTGCCACCCGAAACCGTGGCAAACCCGATTGCGCCGTGCCAATCACGTCACCTGCCCCACGCATTTCAAGGTCAGCTTGGGCAATCCGAAAACCGTCTTCGGTTTCGCGCAAAATGTTCAAACGTTTTTGCCCCGTTTCGCTTAGCGGGGCCTGATACATCAACAAACAGGTCGAGGCATCCGCCCCACGACCAACCCTGCCCCGCAACTGGTGTAACTGCGCCAGCCCAAAGGATTCTGCCCGTTCGATCACCATAATTGTGGCATTGGGAACATTCACGCCCACCTCAATCACCGTGGTTGCAACCAGCACTTTGGCTTTGTTATCCACAAAACGCGCCATCGCTGCGTCTTTTTCTGCGGGTGGCATTTGGCCATGCACCAGCGCCACATGTTCATCGCCCAAAGCGGCCCGCAGCAGTTTGAACCGTTCTTCAGCGGCCGTCAGATCCAGGATTTCGCTTTCTTCGACCAACGGACAAACCCAATAGGCTTGCCGC
>JBMZDF010000121.1:0-13528 GCA_049614105.1 Promineifilaceae bacterium (SeqCode) | reverse complement strand
TAGGTGTGAATCTCGTCTAGGAGAACCAAGCGTGGTGGTTGTTGGGCATCAATACCAAACAGGGCGTGCTCCTTACTTTTAGAGAGCCTGCGGTTGAGCATTTCCGTTGTGGTAAATAAAATGTCAGGCGGCGAATTGACCATGCTGTTGCGTGTCAGCATCAACTGCAAATCATGCACCTCGTTGCCACAGTTTGTACAGGTTAATATCTCCTGTTGTTGCTCCAGATGCGCCTTTCGCCATACCATTGCAGCTTCATTGCAATCATTTTTATGGCAAACGAAATAGGGGCATTCATACCCGTCTAATTGTTCATTTTCGAGCCAGTTCCCATGTCCCCATTTTTGCCGCTGTGTTGCATCAAAGCGACCTGTTCCAAACGGCACGTCGCCATAATATGCACCAATTGCAATCGGGCGTTTGCCCGCGGCGGCTAATATCTTGTCCAGCTTGCGTGCTTCCGAAAATGTTTCCTTGAGCTGATCTTTAAGAAGTTCAGTTCGTGGATAGATAGCGATAATCTGTGTGTTGCGGCGGTGATCGATTTGCTCGGCAAGGAAAGCAAGCGCGGGGATGTAGAATGCTTTTGTTTTGCCTGCCCCCGTTCCTGCCCCAATGGCAAGCGCACGGTCAGAGCGTGCTTTTAGATTATAGAATTGTTGTACAGTGGCATCGACTTGGAAGCGAGCAAGCTCAAAATGGTTGCCTTGGTTGTCTTGCAACAGCCCTTCAATAACTTGATATTGGAGAAATGATAGATTGAGAGGCTTGAGTGAATTGCGCAGAGACGCTATTTTGATGTTACGTTTTGGATATTGACGGCGACGTAATTCAAGCTTGTAATCACTAACAAGGCGTGGGGCAGTGAGCCAATCTTGAAAGGAGAAGCGTTGTTTGAGTAGGAACAGGAGGCGAACTGTTTCGGCAAAACGGGATCGGTAGCCGCGTTGTGTGGCGAAGATGAGGCAGCGATCAAGCAGGTTGTCGATGATTTGGGGGATGGTGATGTTGTGGATTTCGGCCGAATTCCACACTTTACTGCCCTCTACCAAACGCGATAACTCCCGATCTAAATCAAGCTCCCCGCTCACGAATCCCCACTTGAGCAGCCGTGCCTCCTCAAGCTCAATCAACGATAAAATCTCATCTGCAATTTGATTGATCATAATTTACGTCAGCTTAATCAAAAATGACGATGCACGCTCAGGATTCTCTCGACACCATGCCAGTACTTCATCTGTCAGGTCGCCCAACGACGCGCTGTTTGTGCGGATCTTCTGCAAAAATTGTTTCACATCAGGATTCAGCCCGCTCAGATTGGCAAGAGCCGCTTGTAATGCACTCAAACTGCGCTTAAATTGATCAACATCATTCTCAGATTTGGGTAGGGAGCTTGTGCTGATCTCGACCTGCTTTCGTAAGCGTTCAAGCTGCTTCGCTTGTTGACGTAGTTCGCGTAAATCTTGCACAAGTCGCAATAGCTCCAGCGGTGCTTGTGATTGTATGCGGGTGTATGAAGTCCAACTGGTTTGTAAATATTGAAGCAAACTTTTAAGCTGCTTGTTGGATAGATTCCGAATAGCCTCTCGTTGATCGGGTTTGTTTTCCGTTGAGAAAGCAACACGCTGGCATTCTAGATTATCGTATAAATCTACAATAACTGTCTGAATCTTCTCATCTTTTTCGGAGGGAATATACTCTCTGATTAGACGATATTGTGTGTCAAATGCGCGAATCTGTTCGCCAAATCGCCTGAGAGCTTGCAACGTCGCCGAAATTGTTTGCCGATGCTTTTTACGCTGATTGAGTTGGTCTACCTGATGTAGTTTGTCCTGTAGTTGTATAGTTGCAGCTACAATCATTGCGTACCTTCCTTAATCAAATCGAGCATTGATAACAAACTGTTGTATTCGTGTACAATCGGTTGAAAATCGTCAGAACGATTAGCTTCCTCCGTTAGCTCTCTAAGCCGTGCGTTTGCCTTTTCTGTTTGCAAGTCAATTAGTTTTAGAAAGTTGTTGAGGTAGCTAATATACTGTTGGATATGCTGTAATGTCTCACCGCTGCCCGAAAGCTGAAGGATTTGGTCGTTTCGCTGCTCTTTATTGACAATCTCATTCAACCTGCGCAATCGAGACGTGAGTTTACGTGCTGTAAACGTCTCGTCACGCTTGAAGCTCCCAGTGTAGATGCTCTGAGAATCAAATGTTTGTAACATGGCCGCCATTGCCTCAAATGTTTCATGTGGTGTCACATCGCCTAGCAGCGTAGTGATTTTGGTATGGATTTGCTGAACATGCGTCCATTCGCGGTCGATAACCGTATTGAATTCATGCAGTGCTTCATGGCATCGTAGCGCAACATCCCAATAGCTGTTGCTCACACTGCCTTCGACGCGTACATAGCCAAAAGCCCACTGGTTCTGTTTTAATTGCCTCACAGTATCCCAAACCAGTGCGGCATCGATGAAGAGTACAGAAGAACTGCTTCCTTGTGGTCTGTTGATAATTTGGCGAAAATCTAATCGAGCATTGTTTTCTTGACTGTTTTTTACAGTAAAGCGGCTGACACTTTTTGCCAAATCGTGCCATGCTCTTGTATGAGGATAGGGTAAACGATTTCTCAGCGTTTCAAAGTCAGTGAAGCTATTGCGGATGATGCTCTGCGTTAAATGTTTTGTGCTTTTCTGGCTAGGAAGAAGATCTTCACTGAGGCAAGTCAACAGCAGATTGTTTTGGATAATAAGATGGCTCAGAGAACAAGGGGCGGTTGTTTCACCGTATGGTTGTGAGACGAAATGTACAACTCTGGCTTTTTCTTTTTCTAACCATGTGTTGAGGGTTACGAAGTGAGTCCCATAATCAATAGCAGATAATGTGTACCCAGTTTTGTTGTTTAGGTGCGCCAGTGCCTCAAATACATCGGCCATCTCAGGGCTGCGTTGAAAAGTGATGCGATCACCCTGATGTCGTGAGCGTTGACCCTCAATATAAATACGCGTGCCTGCCTTCAAACGATCTTTGACAAGATTAAGCGGCAGATGGTGCGTTTCCCATTCAATGGCATCGATTAAGAATTTTGATAGCCAGCCGCGAATATCGGCAGGTTTGGATAACTGTTCACCACGCCGCCATTTGCTAATATCTACAATGATGGGGGATTCACGCTCAACTGGTTTGGCGTCTGGCGTTTTTTTGCGGTTGTTTGGTTTGACTGGTTTCGGCCGAATCCCGCCTCTGTTCGTAACAGGAATCTTTTCTTTTGGAGGTGTTTTCCCTTTCACACCCTCAATAAATGGCAAATCAAATGCTGTAAACACTCCCTCTGATAACCCACTTACATATGCCTCGTTCCTATCTGTCACCTGTCGTGACGCCGTCCGATCCCCCCAAAATGCAAACAGTGCCTCCATTCGCTCCGCTTCTTGTGGAGCTTGGCTACGGATTAGCCTGTCACTGCCCGTTCGCAAAATAGGCGCGTTGACATAGGAAAACAGGTTACGTGCTGGCGCAGGAAAATTCCCCATCCGAATGTCGTCATCATAGTTAAGCGATGTCTCCAGAATTTCGAGAACCGTGCGTGGTGTTTTGTCTATTTGGCTACGTAAGCCCTCGAACATGGACTTGATCGCATTTTGATTAAACGGGTAGAGACCGCTTTGGCGCTCTGCCTCATTATTGTCGAGCGACCGTGTACCAAATGCTCGATGACACGCCGTTTGATGTGGGCAAACAGTACATGCATTAGGCAAACTTTCTGGGTGTGCATTGTCATCTTGTACCCATTTCTCAAACGTTTGAGTATCAAGCCGCAATACGTTCAAATACTTGCTGAACAGATCGGCCGCTTTTTCTGGTGAAGAGAGTAATTCAGCCTGTTTTGATACATCCGAATTAAGCGTCAAACGGAAATCAACACGGCCCTTAATGTTGTCGGGGAACTTGTCACGATAATATGCATCAGTGATGCCAACTACGGAGGTCATGCGGCAAAAAGCGGTGCCACCTTCGCCCGTATGCTGTGTAACCAGAACATCTACTAGCCCTGCATCAAGACCCGTAAACACAGAAATGTCTTCAATAAATAGTGTGAGATTTTTGCCCTGTTGCTTTAGCTCACGGCGCAGTTCTAGGAATAGTTCCTTCAAATCATCGGACGAAAGGGCTGTCGTACGCTGGATGGCAAACGGTAGCAATTCATTTAGATAGCTCGCGACATAGCCTGGCATCACCTCTTTTTTGAGTTTGAGAGCATCGGCCAGCCGTTTTTCTTCTCGATAGCCGCGCCGACGAATTTCGTCAAGTACTGACATGTCAAATTCAAGGTCTTCGGCCGAAAATTGCGGATGCTCACGCCCGCCAAGCCCTGTATCTCCCTTCCCTGACAAAAACTCTCGGAGTCTATCAACTGCTCCCCCTTTACGTTTCAATACGTCTCGTACGGATGGATTGAGTAGAAATGAACCGATATTTGGCTCTACTCGCTTCCGTAAGCGCGACTCTTGTGGGTGTTGAATTTCAACCTTCACCTCACGCGCAGCAACCTGCAAATTATTGAGAATAGTGTCGGCCAATGACTCATCACTCAACTGTTGAGTCGCATTTTCGATGCGGCGAATTTGCTCTGCAAACTTGGTGGCATCGAACATTTTAGATTGCACGATTTGGAGTAGTGTTTGCCGCAAGCTGCTGTTCGCACGTTCAATAAGCAACACAGCTTCCTTGCGTTCGTCTATCTCCATCAGATAGCGTTCTTTGAGCCAGCGAATTAAGTGTGACTTGCCCGTTCCTGACATCCCTTGAATAACCGTGAATGAGTGCCGATCCTCAGCACGTCTTTTGAGTAAGTCGCGAACTAATCCTGTTTCACTAGTGTCTTTATGCTCCTCTGGTTTGAGATAGCGAATTTGCTCAAATGGTACGTGTGTTGCCAAAAAAACAGCACGCTCCACTGATACAGCCTCTTTATTGATCACTTTGCTAATAGGCAGGTTGTTGGTGTTGCCCCAACAGACATAGCGAGAAAATGTACTCATGATGTACCTCCTTGCTGAATATGGGTGACGGTTAATATACTAGGCGGATGAGCAGGGAATAGCTGCCATGTTTCAGGCGCATCGTTGAGTTCGGTTAGTGTCAGATGCCCAAGATGATGCAGCGTACGAAGGGCGGTAGAAAGCATTAGGCTTAACTTATTGCCACGCGGCTCATTCGGCCGACTTTTCACCCAACAATCTTCAAATAGCTCACCACCATCAAGCTCAGGACAAACGTTTGCCAATCGTTCCATAAATACGCCGAATGGTTCGGATTGAGCATTTGGTAAAAGTCTTGGCAACAGCGGTTTGAGACGATGCTGTGCATTTGGCATCAATAGTGAAAAGTTATGCTGAAATGGGATGCCCCATCCTAGAAACGCGGCCCAACGCAACCAACCGTTAAACTTAGTATCGTTGAATGCGCGTCCTTCATCGCGCACTTCTGTTTCACTTCGATTGCTCATATCCTCATGATACTGGTCGGCCGCTTGTTTCTTGTTTTGCATTTGTAGAACACGCTCGCTTTGGACGGCATACCAAGCTGTAAATGAGTTGAGCAGGTAGTTGTCGTCATTCGGGTTGATGATGCCCGTGACTTGATGAGCTATGGCGATGCGAAATTGTTCAATATCATCCACTTTTTTTAGGTCGGGATGGAGAATATAGCCACCATCATTGTGCTCCAGAACAAGATTGTGTTCACGAGCTGCGCTGAGGGTTGCGCTGGCTGTTTTCTGATTGTTAACTAGCTTGGCTGGTTGCAACATATCGAGAATGTCTTCTCGTTTCGGCCGATTCATCCGTGACACAATACGCAATAAGGCATGAACACGATGAGGAGTTACGACTGGGTTATTAAGAATTTCCATACAGCGTCTCAGAAAAGTAATTTGTTTGAACGACGAAGTTGCTTGAGCAATTTCTTGGGTGGGATAACCTGGCCTTCTATTTTTTCGGTCAATAGGCCGAATAAACTTGGCAATTCAAGTTGATGATTAACGAAGTAAATTGCTGGTGTCTCAACATCTGCAAATTCAAAGCGATCATACACCCACTCGAAGGTTTCCTCTGCTAATGTCGGATCGTTGTCTAAAAACACGACGGTTGGCAATAGTAGTAAATCATGTTCTTGTGATCGATTCGGCCGAAAGGTGAGTAGCCGATGCGGCCGAAAACGATGAATCAGTAATGATTGCAACAGTGCTAATTCTTGAGAGTCAGTGAAGCTATGGGGAAGGATGACCTGTTGAATACCCGCTGTTATCAACTTCCCCGTGTAGGCTAAAATCAATTCAGGTAATTGATGTGTATCCCACTTAATCAACAGTCGTTGTTGATCGGTAAGCCAGCGCCGCAACTGATAATTTATATTATCAATGTTTAACTCGTTTTCATTCACCTCATACTCTGTCATGAGCGGATCGCAAAACGGCTGCATTTCGTCCGTACGGCAGACAGGGCAACCACCACATGCGCGTGCTACATTCGGATACAGTTCGGCAAAGAAGTCCATTGCAATGCAATCGTCTAACGTTTGCTCCGCTAGCTGTTTGACAATACGGTGAAACTCACCTAGATTGTTGAGAGCTTCATCGCGCTCTGTCTGGCGTTGCTCACTGATGCTGGCTCCAAATGCAATCTCATTATCGACGATGGTGTTATCTGTGATGCACACTTGTACCCAGAAATTGTTTTCTGTTTGTCGAGCTTCTTCAAGATGTTGGGCAGGAAGTGGAGCTTCATTCGGCCGAACTGCTTCAACAATCAGCATTTTTGCCCGCTGCATCATCAGCAAAACGTGTTCATTCCAATGACGCAATGCATCTGACTCTGACATGTCAACATTGTGCAGCGGCTTAGCATTGAGGTTGAGCAACCACTGGTCTTCGTTACCGCCATGATGACCAGAGACCTGCCACATACCCTGCCAACGCGACCACGCCAATTCAACCGAAATGAGCCGATCCTGCATTCTATATGAAGTGTCGAAATCTTTGTCACATGCAACGAGTAGGCTAATACTACTGTTGCCATCCCGCCCACCGCGCCCAACTTCTTGATAGAAACGGTCAATATTCTCTGGTATCGTAGCGTGAATCACGGTGCGCACATCTGCTTTGTCCACCCCTACCCCAAATGCAGAGGTCGCAACGATAATGTCCAATTGATTGGTTCGCCACTTCCGCAAGGTAGCATCCCGATCTGGTGTTGATGTTGCGCCAGTAAAGTCGACAACGCGTGTGTACCCTTCATTTCGCAGGACGTCTAGCCAGCGCTTAGCCTCACGACGTTGTGTCACGTACAAAATAAGTGGGCGCGGCAGATGGTGAATCGCCTCTACCACTTGGGATGTTTGCTGCGGGCGTGATTTTACATTGCTCACCCAGAAGCTTGGTTCAGGACGCAGCCGATTTGCTAAAACAGTACGCAATTCTTGGTTGGGCGCAAAGATTGCTTGTAGCGTTTCTTGGGCCTGCTGGGTTACTGTGGCTGAAAGTAATAGAGTTATGAACTGATTACCTGACTCAGTACGCAGTGTGTTACAAAATGCACCCAACAGTTGGAATTCTGGACGGAAGTTAGCCCCCCAAGAATCAACAAGGTGTGCTTCGTCAACAATAATTCGTTTGAGCGTACCCGCTTTTGCTGCTTTTATACAAGCATAGTACAGGGCTGCGTTGAGCAAAAAGCTTTCGGGTGCGGCATATAGAATGGGGAGCGAACCGTCGGCGATCCCTTGATAGATTAGTTTGCGTTTTTCGGCCGAAGTATCACTCGTCAAGCACTGTGGCTTGAACATCTCCCCCGCTGCGGATGTAAAATGACGACGTGCGCCAGCAAGTTGATCTAATGCCAGTGCAACAGTTGGAACGACAACAATCGTTGTCCCATTGGCGCGTCGCCCCCCCGCAGAGTCCAGCCAGGCAGGTAAAAGAATGCACATGCTCTTTCCGCCCCCTGTCGGCAGCGTGATAAGGGTCGTAGAACCCGTGGGTGCAAACAATGCAGCCGCCACGGCCGATTCCTGCGCCTGCGAACGATAGGTTGGAAAACCAGTCATTGCGTATAATACGCCGTTGCTCACAACCGATTCGTCTGGTCGCCTACGCATTAGTTGATCGATTGAGCCGCTGTCAGGTAGCCATTTAGATTCCCAGTTATGAGCACGTAGGCTACCATCCTCTGCAAACGTCAGACTCATTTTTGATGCGGCCTCGCTCAATTGCTCTTGTAGCATATACGGCAGCCGTAGATGGGGCATTCCTCTGGGTAGAAAGGCACGGGTGATTTGTCGTAGTAGGATGGCCAAATCGGTGGGGCTTGCCCCACCCCGCAACTGACTTTCTAGTACTTTGGCTCCTCGCACCAAAAGCTGAAAATGTGCAGCTTCAAGCGAATCGAGCGGTGGTGTGTATGTATGAAATGCCGCAAAATCAGGGCTCGCGCTCAAAAGCAACTGCTGAAACGCCTTAAAAGGCTTCTCTAATTCACTCATGCTGGGTCGATAATCCAGAAACATGCTGACTCTAGACGCCAGAGTGGGCGACGAATGCCTGCAACAAGAGCTTCGTTGATCGTTTCAACGGGATCTAACCGTTTGAGATCGGTTGTTGGGTCAGAGCCTTTTGTTTCATGTCGCCAGCGCACGGCCGAACGCTGCCCCATCAGCTTACGACCGAATTTTTCCTGTGCTTCATCTGCATCGTCGTCGAATGTGAATTCGGCCGCAAGGGTTTTCTCTGCCGTTTCAAAAACCTGTGCCAAAATATCGCGCCATATATCGGATGGGTAGCTTTCTTTGAACGCTTTCAAACTACCGTCGCTACGTTTGCCAAGATGCTTGTCCCAACGACCCCAATACGGTGTCGAGATAGCTTTATGTGCTGGATGCGAGCGTGGTATTAGCTCGCCATCGCTTGAAATAAGGAGGCGATGGCTGGGGATTTGTAGAAATTCCTGTGCATGATGTAGGTGAATTTGGTGTGCGCCATGCTGGTAAAGGGCACGTGGGTCGACCTGAAATGTATACAGTAAATCAAACACCCTTACTGTCTCAGTAATTGCTTTGGAAGAGCGCCGAATGGTACAACAACGTCCCCTATCTGCCTCAATTGCGTTTTGTAAGATCGCACCTGTCCAAGTTTCACCAGGTGCATAAAAAATAAGCCGCTCGTTTTGGACAGCGCGTTCACGGTCGAATGTGCCAGATAGAATCTTGGTATTTTTACGACCAGATCGACCCAAGGCTTTCTCCATATTAGGCGGCGTAACAAATTGAGCATTACGCATCTTTATGTTATGAAACTGCTTTGGGTAGTAAACAAGTGTCCCTTGATCAGGTTTATAACTGTTTCGTAGTCCAATTTGATCGGCCCAGCGTTTAAAGGCCATCCCTAAAATAGTACCGTCTTGATAGCGTTCGCTCACACGATCAAAATGCTTCCGCCGACCCTCATCAATTGCGATTTCTTCAAAGTACCGCTCCTCCTCAACTGATTCGCGTAGTGATGAGGCATTGTCTTTCATAGTAGACAACAAGGTCACCAAACTATCACGTGTACCATTCCCCAGCGATGCAACTAACTCTTGTAAAATTGTTTCGAGTGCAATCTCCATGCCGCTCATGGAGCGTGTGAATAACTCAAACCCTTCATGCCAAATGCGGAACAAGTCTTCTTCAACTTGTTCCTTTGCAAATGGGACAATTGATAATACAGGAATCGTATGGGTACGGCCGAGCCGGTCAACACGACCAATGCGTTGTTCAATTTGAGCAGGTGTCCAAGGAAGGTCGATATGGATAATGGCGTCAGCGATTTGGAAGTTGCGCCCTTCGCCACCAAGTTCATCACAAAGCAGAATGTTGCAATCATCGGAGGTTTGGAATGAATCAACTGCTTCTTGTAGCTGTTCGGCCGAAAGGTGGGAATGGAATTCGGCCGATTTCACCTGATAAAAACGCAAGACGCGATCAAGATGTGGTTTTAAGGCTTTCAGAGTTGGAACCCATGCCGAAAACAAGATGATTTTTGCTGCTTGCTTCTTTCGTACAATCTGTTGAATTGCATTGAGCACCTGCCCAAAGCGGAAGGGTGAATCAGCCAAACCTTGTAGAAGATGTGCCCCTTCAAAGGATGCATTAACAGCGTTTATCCAGTTACGACACTGACGGCGCATCTGGCTAATTTGTTGGTTTTCGCCATGATAGCGCGGCATCGCTGCAATAATTGTCTCAACCCGCACCATTTCTCGGCGCGGTGCGGCAGGAAACAATAACGACTTAACATCACTACGTTGGGTCGTTTGCACACCTTCTCGTTTTGCCAGCAATGTATCAATAGCCTGCGGGCTGCTAAAGGCGGCATACAGCAAAATACGCCCGTATTCTAATGTAAGTTGGTGCAAGTGCGGTTTTGCACGTTTGATGATGTTATCGACATAGTCGTATAGCTCAGATAACAATTCCCCTTCCCAGTGTGCAGGACGATAGGCAAAGTCGGTGTTGACTTTGCGTTCTGGCAAATCAATTTGTAGATTGGCGCGTCGGTTGCGAATGAGTCGGTTTTCAATCCGATAATTCTCACTGATGTAGCTAAATACTTCTTTGGCGGCGTGAATTTGTTGAACAGTGGTTGCTTTTGTTGAAACAACCGTGATTAGATCTACTAATGTCTTGTCGTGAGACAATGACTCGGTGGCATCAACAATTTCGTCGTTAAATTCTTCAAGGTCAAAACCATCCTCATTCAAATAGTCGCGCAAATCCAAGATAACATTGCGTAATGGTTCTTGGGCTTCTAGGATTTGGGCGAATTGTAGTTCGTCCAAATCATCGTAACGTTCTGGATTTACTAGTTTCAGTAATGCCAAAAACTCTGTTTTCTCTTTTTGAATGGGAGTTGCAGAGAGTATCAGTACTCGTTTTGTTTGCTTGCTGAGAGCATAAACGCGCTTATATAATTCAGCATCTTTGTGTAGATGATGTGCCTCATCGGCAATCAATAGCCCCCAATCCTTTTTAGCGATTTCCCGTGCCAATGTGTGGTCACGTCGTACCAATTCTGTACTTATAATCAGTTGACGGCTATTTGCGACTAGGTTGATGGGATCCGTCGATTCATCCGCTAAATCAAACGTCATCCAGAATTTTTTGTCTAATTCAAATTGCCATTGTTTGACTAATGCAAGCGGAGCAACAATTAGTGTCTTGAGGGTTGGTTCTTGGCGTTCAATTCCTTTTAGAATAACGCAGGCTTCAATCGTTTTCCCAAGCCCGACTTCATCGGCAAGAATATAGCGACACGTTTTATCGGCCAACACCGTTGCTATCACATCAGCTTGATGTGATAGCAACATCACTCGTGAGCCAACTAGATCCTGTAGCCCGAATGTGGCTGATGTGAGTTCAGCATAACTCTCAATTAATACATCCCTCTCAGCTTGGAAGGAAGGATGGTGAAATTCGTAGTCCAGTAACTGATAGTATGGGTTGACATCTTGACGATGGGATGCGACAAGAAGCTCGTCCTCGGACAAGATGATTACCTTCCCGCCGATTTCAACAAAATAGTTAGCGAAGGTGTCTTGGATGTGAGAGTCACTTACAGTAACTAAAATACGACCCCAGCGGGTTGTTCCCTCGCGCTGAAAGGGGGTATTAGGCAAAATCCAACCGCGTTTAATGAGGCCAAGATCATATTCAATAGCGATATATTCAGGTTTTTGGTAGGTGCGATGGACTTGGCAGGTGACTTCACAGCTATTGGCGATGGGGTTGAGGTTTGTAATTCGGCCGATTCTAAAATCGCGTAGATCACCGCTCTTCCGATGAGTCTCAGAGGCGTCTTCTTCAAAAGTTGGGACACGCACATACATGCCGATTTTGAAGCCCGCATGTTCCTCTGCACTTGCGTCAGGATCGGAAGGTGTATCATCCGCTTCGGCCGAATCGAGTAGTGCAAATAATTGTGCTAGAGCTTTTTTCGAGGGTGTTTTCGTTGTGGGGGTGGGTGAAGGGGTAGAGGTTTTGGGAGATTTCAGCCGAAGTCGGGTGATAAATTTCTTGGCCATCGCATCATCTAGCAAAATCAGATCGCCCCGACGTCCAGGCAGATGCATCATTTGGTAAACAAGTTCGCCTTTTAACCAATGGCTTATTTTGGCCACTTTATCATAGTGAACTTGATACCCTAATTTTTTTAGTTTGGTGTTTGCATGCCTTTTCTCAGTTGCAGACAACGTTTTCTTATGTGACCATCCAGCCATCATTGGCAACAATGAGGATTTTTCAGTTTCGGGTGAGGTGTTTGATGTTGTCGCAATTTCCACACGCGGCATATCAAATTCACCAAGCATGCATTCTTGCTGGTTCCCCATAACATCACGGTAAGTGATTAGTGTTGTCCCAAATGCATACGACTCAACACCAACGATCGTCAACCACCCCTCGTTATCATCAAGGCGAAATCTAACGCCCAGTTCCAATTGGGACAACTTGCTCATTTATTCTTTTCTCCATATGTAACTCAATGATTGAATTGTTGACTAACAGCGGCTTTTCCGTTATTCATCTGAAACAATCGCTTTGAACTGTTGATAATATGCCCAAGCATTATGAAAACCTCGCCGTCGATTACGATTATTCCCACGAAAAATGATGACCTCAACCTTATCTTGTTGACAGATGGCACAATCAGGATCATCCCAGGGGCGGGCTTCTAACGTTCGTTTATACTTTGCTCGATGGTTCCGATTTTTACCATGCAGTTTGTCATATGCTAGGATAATTGCCAGTGCATCTTCTAGTAGTGCATCGCCCTTTGCATAAGAACGGATTGCACTTAGAGCTGCTTGCTCCATCGCCTGTACCGCTTCAAATGAGAGCTGCTGCGTTTTCATCACTTCTTCTGTAGAATCAATGCTTCGTTTTTTCCTAGCATTCTGCTTGGCTTGCGGAATCCGAATTGCGGCATACCGTGTACCGTCTTTTGTCCAGAAATTGTCTTCGCCTGTTCCCAAAAAGGCGCGACGGATAGGAGATGCGCTATCAATGCTTGTCACACCTAACCGTTTGAAATCTTTTAATAAACTCTGGCGTGCTAATCCGAAAACATGCAATTTAGCGTTTTTGGGAAGAATGGAATTAATCGCTTCCAATGTTCCCACAATTTCCTTGTTACTACGTGTTCTAGCCATCCCGCCTAATGCAAAATACTCATAGTTTAAATCGACTAATGTTTGCATCGCCGCCTTTCGGGAGGCCGCGTCCCAACCTTGCACAATAGCAACTGGTTGAAACTTACACCCTTGTGCTTGATGCTGATGCAAAAAGGCTTTTGCATTGTCTAACGTAATTGCTTGACGTCTTTCCCGTTCGGCCGTGTCCATTTTTGGAAAGACAAGATGATCAAGTGCAACACCTTGGCTAAATCCAAGCTCCTGATAATAGCTGATAATATCGTCGATAGAATAAGGTGGTTCCTTATCATT
>JBMZDF010000120.1:0-13530 GCA_049614105.1 Promineifilaceae bacterium (SeqCode) | reverse complement strand
GCTGGCTGAGCCTGTCGAAGCCTGAGCGACACGCCGCTGCAACTTCGACAAGCTCAGTCTACGTTATCGTCATCAACCCATTTGAAGCACACTCTTAAATTATCCACCACGCCATTTCGTAGGTATTCATTTTTGGCTCTTTGGGCATTCGGAAGCACCCTCCCTTAATCCCTCCCAAAGGGAGGGAAATCAGATCCCTTCCCCTCTGGGGAAGCTAAATGGGGTGCTGCGAAGTTTTCACCAACAATCAATTGTGATCCACTCACTAGCGTGGGCGCAATTCGTTTCTACTAACTACCATGACACCCTCTCGTCAACAAAAACAAAAGAACCTTAGTCGGCTTTTGCGGCCGCGACACATCGCTTTTATCGGCAGCGCACAAGCGGCAGGCTCACTAGCCGCCTGCCAACAAGCAGGATATGAAGGACAAATCTGGACAGTCAATCCGCGTCGTGAGCAGATTGGCGGCGTCCGCTGCGTGCAAAGTATCAGCCAGCTCCCTGAACCACCCGATGCCGCACTTTTGGCACTGTCACCAGCCCGTACCGTCAACGCCGTGCGCGAACTGGCGGCGATGGGCGCAGGGGGTGCGGTTTGTATGGCAGCAGGGTTTGCTGAACTTGGCGGGGATGGCGTTGCTATGCAGACAGCCCTAATCGAAGCAGCGGGTGATTTAGCTGTGTTGGGACCGAACTGCATGGGAATGCTCAATCAGTTTGACGGGGCCGCCGTGTGGGGATCGAGCAACCACATGGAACGCTGTCATGGCGACGGGGCGGCGTTCATTTCCCAAAGCGGGGCTTTATTGTTTGGCATGAGCAATGTTGAGCAAGTTTTCCCAATGGGCTATGGCATCAGCACGGGCAATCAGGCGATCATCGACGCGGCCGACTGTATTCAGGCGGTGCTGGATGACAAGCGCATTCGTGCGATTGGCCTCTATTTGGAAGGGCTGGAAGATGGCAATGCGCTTGGCGAGGCTTGCCAACAAGCACTTGATCAGGGCGTGCCGATTGTTGTGCTCAAAGGGGGCGACACGCCTGCGGGTGAGACAGTTGCGCTGAGTCACACGGGTGCAATGGTGGTTGAACGCGACATGTGGGACGCTTTCGCCCAACGGTACGGCCTTATCGAGGTATCGTCACCCAAAGCACTCGTTGAAACGCTCAAGCTGTTGGTTGTTGGCGGCTTGCCAAAAGGACGGCGCGTGAGTGTTATCACTTTTTCTGGCGGCCTCAACGGGCTGACGGCGGCCCGTGCGCCAAAGTTTGGGCTAGAACTTGCACCACCGACGCCCGAAAACGCGGCACGGCTGCGCGAACGAATGCCGCTAGGCGTTCCCATTGCAAACCCGCTCGACCTCAATTTACCTTGGTCCTCTAAAACGGGGCTGTCGATGCAGGATGGGCAAATTGTGGCGGAAGGCATCGTTGAACTAGCGCGAGATTCGGCCGATATGGCGATCTTCTTCGCCGACGTCCCACGACAAGACGAACAACGCCTCGACGCCGACTGGCTCCCCTGCATCGAAGGCATGGGCCACGTCCGCAAAACGCTGAACATCCCCTGCATCGTGTCGGGCATCGTGCCAGAAGGTTTGCCGATCGACCTACGTCAACGATTATTGGCAATGGGCGTCGCCCCCCTCTTGGGCTACAGCGAAGCACTAGAGGCCATGTCAGTTGCGGCCCAACTCGCAGAAATCCACGCAGCAAAACGGGCAGAGGCGACACCCAGACCCTTGCTAACTGGCGAACAAGGTGGCTCACCCCAAATGTTAGACGAAGCGATGTCAAAAACGTTGCTCAGACCGTTTGGATTGCAGATGCCCAACAGTTGGGCGGGGTCAGCAAATGAGGCGGCAGCAGCGGCGGAACAGCTTGGGTTTCCTGTTGTTGTCAAAGTATTAAGCACAGAAATTGCACACAAGGCGCAGGTTGGCGGTGTGAAGCTGGGGTTGAATTCGGCCGAAGCGGTCACGCAAGCAGTGACTGAAATTCAGGCGGCAGTTGTTGGGGCGGGATTTTCGGCCGAAACGCTTCTAGTCGAGCGCATGATTGCACAACCGATCGCCGAATATATTATTGGTGTCAAGCGTCACCCCGCTCTCGGTTTAGCACTCATGATTGGGCGCGGCGGCACGTCAGTAGAAAGCATCAACCAATACGCGACGATGCTCCTGCCAATTGAGAACAGTGCGCTAGACGCAGCCCTCGATCAAATAGGCGTTTACGCTGGCTCACACGGTCGTGATGCGCTACGCAAAGCGGCTTTGTCAATCGCGACCTTCGCCACTGAAACCCACGAAACACTGGTCACACTCGATGTCAATCCTGTGATTGTGACGGCCACTGGGGATGCGATTGCAGCCGATGCGCTAATCGTAACAACAGCTAACCCTGTCAACTAAAACTCAAAGCACGCTTAAGCGTGCTTACAACATCGGTGTTGGGATTCATCCCAACGCCCCACAAACCCATGCCAGCATTAGATGCAATTGGCCTGACTGGCCCCAAATACGAAGTCGACATTGAACGTGGCAAAATTCGCGAGTTTGCGCGGGCGATGAATGCCCCGCTGCCTGATTTTGTTGAAGGACGCACACCCATCATTCCCGCCACTTTTCTCGTTGCGGCCCCCTACACTTGGGGTTACACGCTGGAGCGACCGCGTGGTACTGTGTTCGAGACAATCGATCATGACTTGTCTGTGCCGCTCCATGCAGAAGAATCGTTTGTGTTTCACGGCGAGCCGCCACGCGCAGGCGATCGGCTGATCGCGCAGGCAACGCTTGAAGATGTACGCGTCAAACGTGGTTCCAAGGGGGGCGAGCTAACCTTTTTGACGATGTTGACTGAATATCGGGATGAATCGGGCGTATTGAAAGCAGAGCAGCGGTCGATGACGGTCACAACGGGGCAATCACCAGATGAGGGCGAGTGGCAGGTTGCGATCCCGACCTATGACCCCAGCTATGAGGCACTTGATCCAGGCGATCCGTTTGCTGAAATCGGCCGAATCGGATGGGACGATCTGCTTGAAGGCAGCGGCCCACCCACCATTAACGCTGGCCCGCTGTTGATGCAGGACATGGTCCGTTTTCAAGGCGTTGTGGGGGAGGACAACCCGCTGCATTACGACATCACTTGGGCCGCCAAGTTTGGCTATCCATTTGTGTTCGGTTTAGGGATGCACCAAGCAAGCGTGTTGGCAAGCTATGCTGCTCACTGGTTGCCGCCTTCGGCCGTGCGAAAAATGCGGATTCGTTTTCGCAACGTCTATTGGCCTGGGGAGCAAATGGTGTACGCAATCAAGGTCACGCGCAAATATATCGATCCAGATTCAGGGCATCGAATGGCCGATCTGGCGTTAAGCTGCACACGCCCACAAGATGAGCATCTTGTTGACGCATGGATGACGCTTGATTTTGGGTTAGCTTAGCAAAATTAAACTTGATAGTGACAATCGCTGCTCTGAATACGTTGAAAACGTAACATCTTCTGGGCAGTGACTGTCACCTATCTATCAGTACGACTTATTCCGCAAAAATGTTGTTGCGAATACCGAAAATGTTCTGCGGATCTTGATTGCGTTTGACTTCGCGCAGCACGTCCATTGTGTTTGAGGACATTGTACGATCCATGAAGTCAGCCCGCAGCTTGCCAATGCCGTGATGATGCGAAATCGAGCCGCCTGCGTCCATAATCGTTTGACGCAGTTCATGTTCCATTTTGGCAAACACCAAGTCAGGGCGATCAACCCCTTTTGTGCTGAAACCATGCGTAAAGTAGATACACGCGCCCGTGTGGTAAAGCTGCGTCACACGTGGCGAGACATAGGGAATGCCCGGCAAATTATATTGATGATGTAGCTCGACGGCGCGTTTGGCGACCGCTTCGCAAACTTCATTCACCTTGTTCCACGGTGCGGTAGTCTCGTATGTTTCACCAATCAGATAGTAATCGGCCAAAAAGTCGCGAATGTAGGCGATGGCATAGGTGAGCATGTAGCCGCGTTTGCCGTTTGTTTCGCCGCCGATCACGCCGCCGTGTTTTTTGGCGAGTTTGGTGACGTGTGATTCTTGGTAGTTGACTTCGGCCGAATTGCCCTCCATCAACACCGTCGCAGCAACCAGTTCTTCGGGATCAAACCCTTTTATATTGAGCAAAAAGCGCTTCTGGATCTCGCTCATTATCTTTTGTTTGGCTGTTGGACGTGGCTTAAGCGCCGAACCAAAACGGAACTGGATGTTGTCAAGCAGGCGGATGCTGGCAGGCAGCGTACCCGACTGCATCAACTCATGCATAAATTCAACGCCTGTACGCCAGTTGCGGAACACAATCGAGTTGTATTTCGTCACCTCAGGCAGTTTATGAATACGAATGATAGCTTTGGTGATTAGTCCCAGATTGCCTTCACTGCCAAACATGAGCTGCTGCATCTGCATGCCCATCGACACACGCGGCATCGACTGTAGCTGCTCAAGCTGTCCACGTGGCGTCACCATCGAAACCGATTCGACAACTTGTTCAATGTTGCCGTAGCGATTCTTTTTCATCCCGCTGGCGTTTGTCGCAATCCAGCCGCCTAGCGTCGAAAGCTCAAGGCTATCTGGTTCATGTCCACAGGTGTACCCTTGTTCGGCAAGCTGTTCTTCTAAATCTTTGCCCACAATACCCGCTTGGATGCAAGCACGGTGGTTCTCATGATCGATCCATTCGATTTTATTGAGACGACGCGTATTGACCATCACAATCATGCGTGTTTCGGTCAGCGGCAATTTGAGCGCACAGCTTACGCTAGAGCCACCCCCATACGGCACAAGGCACACGTTGTGTTCGCCTGCAAGCTGGATGATTTTGACCGCATCATCCTCTTGTTCAAGATAAAACACCATATCACAAACGCGGTCGAGCTTGCCGTACAGTACACGGTACACTTCTTCAACCGTTGTTTGACCATGGCTATGAATCAAACGTTCAAGGTCATCTGTTGAATATTGTGTTTCTGCAAACGCAGCGTGGACCGCAGCGACAAATCCCTCGTTGAGATTAGGTGGCGTCACTGGTTTTTGCTCAACCTCAGGTTGAATATCCCTTAAATCCAGCTTTACTTTGAGCGCCTTCTCAGCAAATTCGATTAATTCTGGCATCTCTGTGCCTGAAATCGCATACCGATGGCCGGTCATGGTGACTGCGCCATCAGGCAACACTTTAAATTTACTGTCTGCGAATCCCCAACGATGATTAAAAATGGTGTCGTCTAATTTTGCATTTTGATTACTAAGCGCCTTATCTGCCATGAGAGCCTCTTTCCTTCCAATAATTTGATCTGCCTCTAGTATATCCATATATTCAGAACAATGTATTGATTCTGCAAATGGTTGTCTCGATTCTTTGAGTCCCTTTACATTTTACGCACAAGCGCACAAGATCTCAAAAGCGCCAAAAAATAATTCTCAAATAGTCGACAGCCGTGTGTTTTCCCGTACAATCAGCTTGGAGGTTATCATATGGAACGTCCTGATTTAAGCCACGTTAACGAAGAAGTGGCTGCTTACATTAAGTATCTTGAAAAGCAATTGTTGAATAAGGCTGGAACGTCAGCCGCATCTCGTGTTTCGGCCGAATTGGAGCCAAGCGAACCCCCAACCACAATCAACATCATCACCGTCACAGAAGCTGGGCTTGCCAAACGCACCGCCCGCCACCTGTACAGTCGCCAACGCCGCGCGGGCATGGGCGTGTTTGATATTGAGTCAACCGAGAATGAGCCACCTTATCTCGTGTGCGAAGCTGACGCGGCCGATGACCTAATCGCCGTAAGCAACCAAGGGCGCATCTTCCGTTTTGCCGTGTCGGCGATCGTGGCGACCTCCGTTCGGGGTGAAGGCGAGCCAATCAATCACTTGCTCAAAATGCAGCCCAGTGAATATATTGCCGCACTACTCCGTGCCGATCAGGGGCTATATATTAACCTCTTGAGCGAGCGCGGCTGGGTTCGTCACGTGCGAAAAACCTATCTTGGCGGTGGGATGATTCAAGGCATCCGCTATCACAAAACAAGCCAAGGCGGCGAAATTGTGTCGGCCTGTTGGTCAAACGGCGAGGACGACATTTTTGTTGCTACCGAAAGTGGGCTAGGCATTCGGTTTAGCGAACGACAAGTCCCCACCTCTGGCTGCCTCGGTATGCGTATCGATGTCGATGACAAAGCGCTGGCGATTACGGCCACAAGGGCCGACGGTAGCGTCGTGGCGATTGGGCATGACGGCAAAGGAACTGTGCGCGTCATGTCTGGGTTCCGCAAGAACAAAGCGCCAGGTGCGGGCGGCAAAGTGCTTTTGAAAACAACCAAGCTGGCAGGTGTTCAGGCGGTTGTGCCAGGGAAAGATTTATTTATCATCTCAAAGTTGAGCAAGATGATTCGCTTTTCGGCCGATGAAATCCCACCCAAAACAGGCGTCGTGCAAGGAGTCAACTGCATGACCCTGCGCTCTGACGAAGTTGCCACCCTCTTTGTCAGTGGATAAATCGCTTCAACTGCACGCCCTACACGAAACGCTGCACAGTTGTCGCTTGTGCGCTGACCAAGGGTACAACATCGTGCCGGGCGCGGTCATGTCAGGGCGTGCCGACGCCAAAATCATGTCAATCGGTCAAGCGCCTGGCGTGACGGAGGTGGTCGCCAAACGGCCATTCAACGCAGGCTCTGGCAAGCGACTATTTCAATGGCTTGGCGCGGCCGGCTTTGATGAAGCTGACTATCGAGCAACCCAGTACATGTCGTCCGTGACAAAATGTTTCCCTGGCAAACACAAAAACGGCAAAGGCGACCGCGTACCGACACGTGCCGAACAGAAAATTTGTCGTCAGTTCCTACTGCGTGAGATTGAGCTTGTGCAACCCCGTCTTTTTATTCCCATCGGCGGGTTGGCAATCAAACTATTTTATCCAGCCAAATCTAAACTACGCGACATTATCGGCACAGGCGCATACATCGCGGCTGGCGACTGGCAAAACGCCGACCCATTTGACCTCAGCAAAGCGGTGTATGTCAGGGAACCGCTCCTCGATGACGAGGGCGGGCGCTACATCATTCCACTCCCCCACCCGTCAGGGGCAAGTCTCTGGCCGAATAAGCCAGAGAACAAAGCGTTGATTCAACAATCTATTCAGTTTTTGTCCCAATTAAGAGAAAAATGGCAACTATAAATCAAAAGAGAACAAAGACTCAAACCTAAACACCAATTCTTTTTTCTTCATTCTCTATTCTTCATTTCTTCCTCTACTCCACAAGCACCAAAAACTGTTCAGCCACCCAGCCAATCGTTCCATCAAGCGTCCGGACTTCTTGCCAAGCATAGCGCCCCGCCCGCTCGCGCCCTTCCAATATGAAGACGCCTTCTCCATCTTCTACCAATATCAGCACGTTCCCATTTGGTGAATCTCGTAAGTTCACACCACCAACAACACGTACTTCCGCATCGTAGGGAGGTTTTGTGGGGGTATCAGTCGGCGCAGGTGTCGGCTCTTCGGTCGGTTCTTCGGGGATAGATTCAGGGGTGGGTGTTGGTTCGGTTGTTTCGGTTGTTTCGGCCGAATCTGTCTCCACCACTTCTGCCTCCACCGCTTCTGGCTCTGGCAAAGACGTATTGGTCAACATCGGCGTCACCGTTGGCACATCAGGCGTTGGCAACTCTGTAAGCGTGGTCTCCGTGAGCAGCACCTCAGGGGTAGGTTCGACCGTCGCAAACAGTCCAGGCTCGGCATCTAAAACAAGCTCGCCCGCTGACTGGAAGCGATACCAAACGCCCAACAGAAGCAGCGCAACAAGCAGTAGACCAAGCCCTTGCACAAACCGCGACATTGCTTCGCGACGCGCACGCAAACGACCAACCCCATAACGGCTGCGATTGCGTCCTCCAAACAAACCTTGAAAAGCAAACAAAAGTCCCAACAGGCCAAACAAGCCTGCCAGAATCAACATACCAGCATCTAACAACTGTTGTGCATCTAGCGTCATAGAGTCATTATCTCATATCAAGCGGCTGCGTAAAACGAGTTTGCCTATTGTGCAGCAACGATTCACATTATCCGACTAATTTTTTTGCCTCACGCCACAGCCGATCCAGCCGCTCAAAAGACATCGCCTCGAATGTTTCTCCGCGCTGTTTCAACAAACGTTCAACTTGCTGAAAACGACGCATAAATTTGAGATTCGCTTCTCGCAGCGCCGTCTCGGCATCAATATCTAACCATTTTGCCAGATTGACCATAACAAACAACATGTCGCCTAGTTCTTCGGTGCGATGAGGGTGCGTTTCGGCCGATTTTAACTCCTCAACTTCCTCAACCAGTTTATCATACACCCCATCAATCGATGGCCAATCAAATCCGACTTTACGCACTCGTTTTTGGATCTTCTGCGATCGTGACAAAGCAGATAGCGACACGGGAATATTATCTAAGATCGAGTCTGACTGTGGCTTACCCACCCTTTCCTGCGCTTTAATCGCCGCCCACGTTTGATTCAAATCCTCAATCGAGCTGGCCTGTACGTCACCCCATACATGCGGATGACGCCGTTTAATCTTAGCATCTACTCCTGCAATAAGGTCGTTTAACGTAAAATCACCTGCTTCTGACGCCATCTGCGCCTGCATCACAATGTGAAACAACACATCACCAAGCTCTTCGCACAATTCGTCTGGCTCATCCCGATCAAGTGCGTCAATTGCTTCGGCCGCCTCTTCTAGAAATCCCGCCCGCAGGCTTTGTGGCGTCTGCTTCTGATCCCACGGGCAACCCTCAGGGCTGCGCAAAATCGCAACTGTGTCGGCAAAATGACCAAGCGACGCGATAGATGGCCTTGGCGGCACATACAAGCTGCTTAGGTTTCCGATCTGCTGACTGTGGTCTATCTCATGCAGCGGGATCGTCTCCATTTGACTCTCATCCGTCCCGGCTCCATGAATCAACTGAACTACGTGCTCTGCGGGATAAACGGCCATGAGCGTCAGCTTCAAATCGCTGGCAAGCATACGGCTAAACACTTGTCCAAGCAGCAGCGGTGCATCGGGGTTGATAGGCGCGTGAAGATGGTCAGCAATCGTGATCGCATCATAAACTTGCACGCCGTCCATGCCGTCGAGGTTAATAGCGCCCAGCATCGGTTCGTAAAAGCTGAGTCCTCGCACAATTTTGACCCCGATTGAAGCGGTGTCAGCCCGTTTCAATATCTCAAAGGTGGTTGATTCGCCAACATGGGGATCGCCCGGCACGGCGTAAATCACGTCTTGAGCCTGCGCAGCTTGCACAACGGTGTCAATAATTTGGGCGTAGACAGATTGAAAATCGGCCGAATTTTCATACAACGCATCAAAACTCTGCCATTCACAGGGCAACTCTGCAACAACAGGGTGTGCAGAGGTGCGTAGGTAGATCGGCATTTCGGCCGATTCCAGCAGTTGCCACGCTTCTCGCGTTACATAACGCCCATCACCAGGCCCTAGTCCAATAATCGTAATCGTTCCCATAGTAGCGACAACCCCTTCTATCACAATGACTCTCTGTGAGTAGAGGCTGCTTAAAAGCAAAAAGGCGAGCTTTCACTCGCCTAAAATAAATCTTAACAATTCATATGTCAACAGTTGCTTAATTACATCTGTCGCATACGCTGTGAAACTAACGCTTGGTATAGGTTGGAGCCTTACGAGCGCGTTTCAAACCTGGCTTCTTACGTTCCTTAACACGTGGGTCACGGGTCATGTGCCCACCTTCACGCAATTTACCACGCAGGTCTTCTTCGTACTTAACCAGCGCACGCGCCAAGCCAAGACGAACTGCATCACGTTGTCCAGTGATACCGCCACCTTTGACCAAAACGGTAACATCCATTTTGCCACTGTAGCCAACATCTTCTAGCGGACCGTTCAAGATGCCAACATCGCCAAAGCGTGGGAAGAAATCATTGACTTCTTTTCCATTAACAGAAAAAGACCCCATTCCTTCCCCTTCAGGGTAGATGCGCACTCGCGCGCTTGCACGTTTACGCCGACCAATACCTTCAAAATACTGTGCCATAATAACTCTCCAAAGAGCTTTAAACCGAAACTAAGTTTCAGCTTAAAGCGCCATCACCTCTGGTTTCTGTGCTGCATGTGGATGATCAGCACCAGCGTAAACCTTCATCTTCTTCAACATTGCACGACCTAGCTTGTTGCTTGGCAACATTCCCTTAACGGCCGATGTGATTGGGCGCGTTGGGAATTTTTGCAGTTGGTCACGCAAATTGATTTCGCTAAAGCCACCCGGATATTGTGAATGGCGATAATACATTTTTTGATCTAAGCGGCGGCCCGTCACGTGGATTTTTTCGGCGTTAATAACAACCACAAAATCACCACAATCGATATTCGGGGCAAAAATCGGCTTATGTTTGCCACGCAAAATGGTTGCAATCTTTCCTGCTAAACGACCAAGGGTTTGACCTTCAGCATCAACGATATACCATTTGCGCTCAACTTCGGAAGGCTTTGTTGAGTATGTCTTCATCATAACTCTTATCCATCAAATCCCGCAGCTTACTGCGACTGATTTGCATTTTATCTTAGTAATCAACCCGTTCTAACACTAGTCCCTGTGGTGGCGCTGATGGCCCTGATGCCTCACGTCGTTTCTGCTCAAGCGCATTAACAAACTGTGCAACTGTCCAACGTCCGTCACCAACCAACCTTAATGATCCAACGAGGCTGCGAACCATTCGTTTGAGAAAGGCCGTAGCTTCAATATCAAACCAGATGAATTCGCCTTGCTGCTCACATCGTGCGAGAAAAACTTCTCTCACGGTGTTGTTGCCTTGTGGCGGTGTGCCAAAGGTGGCAAAATCATGCGTTCCGACGAGCTTCTGACTAGCGGCTTGCATCGAATCAATGTCAAGCGGCTTATGCAGATGCCAAACTCTGTTTCTCAACAAAGGGCTTCGTACAGTACCATTAAAAATGGTGTAGCGATAAGCACGTCGTTTTGCGTCGAATCGGGGATGAAATTCGGCCGAAACCGCCTCAACTTCTCTCGCCGCAATCGCCTTTGGCAATTTTGCGTTCAGAGCACGCTGCAAAGCTTCTGCACCATGTCTCCAGTTATCTAGTTTAAACGAGATAACCTGACCACGCGCATGCACGCCAGCATCTGTGCGCCCTGCACCAACAATTGGTATTCGGACTTGTGTTAATTGGGAAAGTGCGTTCTCTAGCTCACCTTGAACAGTCGTCTGTGTGACAACTTGACGCTGAAATCCGAAATAATTCGTACCATCATATTCAACAATGGCTTTATAGCGTGTCATTCAAAGTAAGTAAAACAAAGCGTATCAAATGAAACAGGTTAAATGGCTGAACCTCAGTTCCACCACACCCTATTTCTCATTCTCTATGCTTCTTCAACCAGCATCAGTGTAGCCATTTTCGCATTGTCACCAGGACGACGTCCAAGTTTAACCATACGAACATAACCACCGGGGCGATCTGCGTAGCGTGGTGCAATTTCAGCAAATAGCTTCTTTACCACATCAACGTCTTCTGACTCACCATCGTCATCTTCCGTAACCCGAAAACGAGCGATACGGGCGGCAGCTAAACGACGAGCATGTACTTCCGATGCTTGATTTGATTGCCCTTTTACTAGACCACGTTTAGCCAACGTAATAATTTTTTCAGCCGCAGGGCGAATAACCCGTGCCTTGGCCTCAGTCGTAATAATCTGCTCATGTGCCAGCAAGTCAGAAATCAAGTTCTTGCGCAATGCTGTACGGTGAGCTGAATCACGATTAAGGCGTTTCCGCTTAATCTTATGTCTCATCTTAAACCTTGTTGCAAAGAGAACATGGTTGTTCTCTTTATCGTTTTAATGAAAACGGACCTTTTTGTGCTTGCAACGTGGAGCACCTTCCGAGAATTCCGTTTTCAATACACACAAAAAGCGAGCCTATTCGCATACCTGCAACCAGACTCGCTTTCTAATGTTAAATAACTTACTCAGTTGGCAAGAAACCTTTCTGCTGCAATTGGTCCTTCAACTCGTCTAGCGACTTTTCGCCAAAGTTTCGGATTGCAAGCATTGTTTCTTCGCCACGATCTAGCATTTCTAGCATCTCACCAACTTTGGTGATGCCTGTGCGCTTAAGCGAGTTAAACACACGCACGCTCAGGTCAAGCTGCTCGATCGGTGTATCGTAGAATTCGTTTGGAATCCCTTTCTCTTCTTCCTCTTCCACAACTGGAACCAGCGATTCTTCGCTAACACCAGCAAGTGGCATGAGGTGCTGCATCATAATTTTTGCAGCTTCAGAAAGCGCTTCTTCGGGTTTAGTCGTCCCGTCAGTCCAAACCTCAATCACGATACGATCGTAATCTTGTGCTTGACCAACGCGCGTTTTCTCAACACCATAAGAAACACGACGAATCGGGCTGAAAATTGCATCAACTGGCAGTTCACCAATCGGTAAACGTCCACGATACTCGGCTGGCGAATAACCACGACCAGTTTCTGCCGTCATCTCAATTTCGAGAAAAGCATCATCTGAATCAACCGTAAACAGATACAAGTCTGGGTTGATAATTTCAACTTCAGGAGGCGTAATAATATCGGCCGCCGTCACTGTTCCCGCACCATGCACTTCAAGGCGCATACGCGAGCTTTCAGCATCATGAATACGCAAACGAAGTTGCTTAACATTCATGATCATCTGCATCATGTCTTCGCGAACGTGCGGAATTGCCGCAAACTCATGCGGCACATCGCTTACGCGAACCGATGTCACAGCAGCGCCAGGAAGTGAGGCTAACAGGACACGGCGCAGCGAGTTGCCAACCGTTGTACCATAACCGCGCTCTAGTGGGCTGATGATAAACTTGCCATACTGCTGAGAGATGGCTTCACTTTCAATCTTTGGCAGTACCAATGGTTCTACAGCCAATTTTGTACCTCCATGACACAAGCCTCAATTAGATTTGAGGGGATAATCATGATATAAGTTGCTGTCGGTCAGATATGAGTTTAACAAGGCATACATAAGCATTGCTCTATATGCCTTAGAAAAACAAACTACACGCGTCGCTTGCGTGGTGGGCGACAGCCGTTATGTGGAACAGGCGTAATGTCGATGATTGACCGCAGGCGAACGCCTGTACGTTGCAATGAACGAATAGCCGATTCACGACCAGGGCCTGGACCCTTTACGATCACATCAACAATGCTAACGCCGTAGATGTCACGTGCGGTTTGCATTGCGTTTTGACCAGCAAGCGTTGCGGCATAGGGTGTACTCTTACGAGAGCCACGGAACCCTGAGTTGCCTGCGCTTGACCATGCCAACGTGTTGCCGTTCATATCTGTTACGGTAACAATCGTGTTATTAAATGTAGCGCGAACATGTACTTGACCTTCAGGGATCTGTACTTTCGCCTTTTTGCGAATTTGTTGACCTTGTTGTCTTCTTCTGCGTCCCATAATATTTTTTATGTGAGC
>JBMZDF010000119.1:0-13616 GCA_049614105.1 Promineifilaceae bacterium (SeqCode) | reverse complement strand
GTCAGCATTGCAAAACTATATTATGAGCAAGAGTTGCTTCAGCTTGCAACCGATTACGCACAGAAAGCGGTTGAGCTAGGGCGCTCGCTTGAATCGAATCGTCGTTTGCTGGCACAGATTCACAATCTGTTGGGCGTGCTGGCAAAGTCACAGGGCAATCGCGATCGTGCTTTTGCCCACTATGGCGAGGCGCTTAAACTGCGTCAACTGATCGAAGATGAGCAAGGGCTTGCCGATACGAATCACAATATCGGAATTTTGTATGAAGAAAACAATGAGCTAAAGGACGCGCTGCATTATTATTCGCAAGCGTTGGCGCTGCGGCGCGAGCTAAAGGATCAGCAGGGTCTTGTTCGCTCGTTCGTTGTTTTAGGCACGGCACACCGCAAATTGCAACAGCATGATCTGGCAAGCAACTATTTGCACCGAGCGCTTGAACTTGCCCAGCAGCTTCGACATTACAATCTGGAAAGCAATATCCAGTACGAGCTGGCCGAACTTGATGCAGAGCGTGGCGATTACGAGCAGGCGTTTTTTCATCAGCGTCGGCACACAGAACTGCGCCGTTTTTTGTTTAGCGAAACGCGCAGCGCACAAATCGCACATGCCCAGACCAAGTTTGAGGCTTTTCGCGAGTTGCAGCAGGATGAGGTGACGCGCCTGTGCAGTGAAGAGATCGAACAGCGCATCGAGGAGCGGATTCGGCCGATTATTCGGTCAATGGAAACGTCCCAAGACGAGGCGAATGAAGCCAAACACACGCTTTCTGAAACGAAAGAAATAAGCATGCTCAAAACGCAGCTTATGCGGGCTGTATCGCACGAACTGCGGACGCCGCTGGCTGTGGTTGCCAATGCCTCCTATATTTTGGAACGCTTCAACAAAAGGTTAGAAGCCTCCAAGCGCGAGGCAAATTTTGCCCGCATCAAAGAGTCAATCGTCTACATGAAAGAGTTGCTAGACGAGATCGCATGGGTTGATGCCAGCGTTTTAACGCACCTGTCGGTGGCCCCAGAGCTGATTGGTATCCCCGCTCTGCGCGAACGCATCGTCTCAGGATTGTCGATTAGCCTACTCGACCGTGGGCGTTTGCTGGTGACAACGCCCGATGTCGATGATGTCGTCAAGCTCGATGTTGGGATGGTGCAGCAAGCGGTCAATCAACTGATCTCGAATGCGATGAAATTTTCGCGGGAACCGTCTGGCGATGATCCGATGGTTGAATTAGATATTAACTATTTGGCGGGCGAAATGGTGATCACGGTGAGTGATTATGGCGTTGGGATCCCGTTTGAGGATCAGGCGGGTATCGGTATCCCGTTTGCACGTGCAAATAATGTTAACGGCGTTCGCGGTCTTGGGCTGGGTTTGTCCATTGTCAAAAAACTGGTTGAGGCGATGGACGGCCGATTTGCGATTGAGAGCAAGGGGGCGGGGAAGGGCTGTCAAACGATGGTTGCGCTGCCTTGTAGTGAGTTGAATTCGGCCGAAGCACGCCATCTCCAAATCAACCCCCGCGTGATCGCGTAGGCACGAGCCTTTGATGTTCCAGTGATCAAAGTTGATCACTGGTTAAAAATAATGTTTGCATCTGTCAACGCCTAAGTGAACCATACGATAAAAACAAGTAAGCGATGGTCAACTTTAGAATGAACCCTCGCCATTGTTTCTCTAATTTGAATTGAGATAATCCCTAGCATGACTAGGGAATTTCATAAGCTGAAAAATATATCAAACGCTCAGATGCGTTTGTCCTCCAAATTTGCACTCCTTGCAGCAACATTGCTGCTTATTTTGTCCGTTGCCTGTGCCGCCCCAGAACCTGAAACAATCGAAGTCACCCGCGTTGTCGAGGTAGAGACCGAAGCAGACCCTGGCACGCTTGTCATCTACTCAGGCCGCTCAGAAAGCTTGATCCAGCCGATGATTGACCAGTTTTCCGAAGCAACTGGGATTGATGTGCAGGTTCGTTACGGCAGCACCTCTGAAATGGCTGGCGTTCTGCTTGAAGAAGGCGCAGGTAGCCCTGCTGACGTTTTCTATGCTCAAGACCCAGGCGGAATTGGTGCAGTGGCTGACGCAGGATTATTTAGCCCGTTATCAGATGAAATTTTAGCGCAAGTGCCTTCACGTTTTGCATCTCCCAACAGCGATTGGGTTGGCATCTCTGGCCGTGCGCGGGTTGTTGTCTACAACACCGATGAAATTACAGACCCCGCAACAGAACTCCCCGATGACTTGATGGGGTTCACCGACCCCGCATGGGATGGAAAAATCGGCTGGGCACCAACCAACGGCAGTTTCCAAGCGATGGTTACGGGCTTACGTGCCGTCTGGGGTGAGGATCAAACGCGAGAGTGGTTAGCAGGGATTCAGGCGAATAACCCAACCGTCTACCCAAAAAACACGCCAACGGTTGAGGCTGTCGGCAACGGGGAAGTTACCGTCGGATTTGTCAATCACTACTATCTGTATCGTTTCCTAACGGCTCAGGGCGAAGATTTTGCAGCACGCAACTACTTTTTGCCCAGCGGTGGCCCTGGCTCACTCATTATGGTGTCTGGTGCAGGGGTGCTAAACAGCGCGTCTAACGCAGACAATGCACAACGTTTTGTTGAGTTCCTGCTCTCTGTGCCTGGGCAACAATACTTTGCCTCACAGACATTTGAATACCCTGTAATTGAAGGGGTTAAGACCGTCTCTTTACTACCTGCGCTCGACGAACTAGACGCAGTTGCGGTTGACATTGACCTAGGCGATTTGTCTGATTTGCGCGGCACGCAAGACATGCTTCTCGACCTTGGCATTATTGAATAGACAGTTATTCTGAGAAGGGGAGAGTGGGTGGCATCTGCTCACTTTCCCAATAAATCTATGTTATCTCGTATCGATTTCCCAACAACAGTAGACAGAAGTAAACATGATCGGACGTTGTTGCAAAAAACAGCTACAATTCTGTCTGTGACGAGCGGTAAAGTAGACTCTTTGGTTGGGAATCGAATTCGGACGGGTAAATTGTTTAGCGCGGTGCTGTATTTAACGGCCGCGCTTTTTGCCGTTCTAGTGCTGATTGTGCCGTTATATTTGATTGTGCGTACAGGGACCGCGTGGAATGAGGCGCTCAAAACGCTTACACGTCCCGCAACGCTGCGTGTGATTGGCAACACTTTGACGTTGACAGTCAGCGTAACGCTTGCCTCAACTTGTTTAGCCGTTCCCTTGGCGTGGTTAACAACGCGCAGCGACCTGCCTGGACGCAAGGTGTGGTCTGTGCTGCATGCGCTGCCGCTGGTGATGCCCAGCTATATTTATGCCTTTCTGTTCTTATCATTTTTATCGCCAAAAGGGCTTGCGCAACAAGGGCTAGAAGTTTTATTCGGTGTGGAAAAGCTGCCGCCGATTTATGGCTTTACAGGGGCGTTTATCGTCTTAACGTTGATTAGCTACCCCTATATTTACATGACGGTGCAGGCGGCGCTGCGTCAGATGGACCCAACGTTGCTTGAAGTGGCACAAACGTATGGCGCGTCCAAGCGACAAATTTTGCAATATGTTTTGTTGCCTTACCTGTGGCCGTCGATTACCTCTGGGGGGCTGCTTGTTTCGCTTTACGTGCTGCGCGATTTTGGCGCGGTGACACTGCTGCAATACAGTACTTTCACGCGCGTGATTTACAACCGTTATCAAAGCTATCGCCTAGACGAAGCGGCGACGATGGCGACGGTGCTGGTTATCATGACGGGCATTATTATGCTGTTGGAGAGTCGCTGGCGTTCGGCCGAAAATGACGCCCCCAACGAGATCGACGACACAGCCTGTCTCAAAAAATTCCGTTTGCAAAACTGGCGCTGGCCCGCCATCATCTTCTCAACAGGCGTCTCCTTTTTCTCACTGCTAATGCCCGTCGCAATCCTGATCTACTGGTTTATCCGTGGCATGCGCCAAGATTGGATTGTGCAAGGCGTGAGCGAAATCCAGCAAAACACAAGCACCTTTGCCGATATTCTTGCCCCTGCGCGAACATCGGTCATGACCGCGCTCATTGCGGCCGTGATTGGCGCACTGCTGGCGATTCCTATTGCCATTTTGTCGACACGCTACAAAGGGTGGTGGGCAAGCTTGTTTGAGCGTATTAGCTATGCAAGTTTCGCGTTGCCAGGGATTGTGGTTGCACTAGCGTTTGTCTACACAGGCATTAATTTTGTCAAACCACTTTACCAGACGATCCCGATGCTGTTGGGGGCTTATATGGTGTTGTTTGTGCCGCAGGCAATTTCGGCCGAACGCAGCACCATGACCCGCATCCCCGTCGAACTTGAAGAAGTTGGCTACAGTCTCGGTGGCTCCCGCCTCGCCATTTTCCGCTACGTCACCCTGCCGCTTTTGCGCCCCGGTATTATCGTTGGCGCAACGCTCATCTTTCTGACCGTCATGAAAGAACTGCCCGCAACGCTGTTGCTCAGCCCGCTTGGTTATCAAACCTTGCCAACGCAAATTTGGACCAACATTAGCGAGGCGTTTTTTGCGCGTGCGGCTGTGCCAACGCTGCTGCTGCTGTTGCTTTCCTCACTGCCGCTGGCATGGATCTCGCACCGTGACGGGCAGGCGGCGGACGCAAGTTAAACAGGTGCTGACGGGTTAATGCCATTTGTGATTTTTTGCACTATACTTATGCCCGTTCGGCTCTCGTTGGCTGACAGCAATTTTGCAGACATCTATTGAACACTTTACACGCTTGAGCCAGAAACCTCAGAGGTTTTTGAGCATTTGTCAAAGGGTTACAGACAAACCTCAGAGGTTTCAATTGATAACCCTGTTTGGACGCAACTTAATCGCGTGATTCTCAACTGTGGAGAACAACTTATGAATGGAAAAATCGGCCTATTTTTTGGGTCTAACACAGGCACAACAGAGCTTATCGCCAACATTTGCAAAAAAGAGGTTGCTAAGCAAGCACCTGGCGTCACGGTTGATATTCATGATATTGGTCTGGTTGACGTGACAAAAATGCTAGAGTATGACAATCTGATTGTCGCCTCTCCAACATGGAATATCGGCGAATTACAAGATGATTGGAACCTCAAGTTTGATTCGCTTTTGCCGCTCGACTTTACGGGCAAATCAATTGCGATGTTAGGCGTTGGCGATCAGTTTGGCTACCCAGACAATTTTGTTGATGCGGTTGGTATCCTTGGCAATCGTCTTGTTGAGCGCGGTGGCGAACTAGTTGGGTTCACACCTACCTACGGATACGAGTTTGATAACTCGCTGGGGCTGGCTGAGCAAGGGGTCATGATGGGCATCGCGATTGATGATGTGAATCAAGTTGACCAAACGCCACATCGTATGGCCGAGTGGATTATGGTTTTGCTCTATGACTTTGGTTTCAAAAATGCCTCAAGTTTGCCGGCTGCTGCCTAAGTGCGCCACAAAAAGTACTTGAAAGTAAAGTTGTAAGTGGCGCTTTGCAAAAACGGTTCATTAGTCTGGGAAGTGGCTAATTGTTTAACCGTTTTTGCGGTCAAAGACTTTCTGTGATCTACTTAATTCAACCGTAAAATTTTAAAACAGCTTTAAACGCCTCGATCATAGATTGTGGCGTTTTTTGTATCTGGTGAAAAAAGGTTTCAGTTATGGATCTCTATAAACAACTTTTGTGGCCGAACCTCAAGCGTGTTGACGCAGAGGAAATACATGAAAAGACGTTAACCGCGCTTAGCCTTGCACAGAACTTGCTGAGCGGGCGCACACTGTTGCGTTCAATTCGCGGCGCGGTTCCGAAAGACCCCGTCCAGTTATTTGGGTTAACCTTTCCAAACCGTTTGGGGATGGCGGCTGGATTTGATAAGGAAGCACGTGTGGCACGCGGCTTGGGCGAACTGGGGTTTGGGCATATCGAAGTAGGGACGCTGACACCAAGACCCCAAGTTGGAAATCCTAAACCACGTATTTTTCGCCTGCCAAACGATCGCGCCTTGATTAACCGAATGGGATTCCCAAATCAAGGGGTGGATGCAGCCGTGCCGCGTTTGCGCCGTTTGGCAAAGCTGGAACGCGACTGGATTGTGGGGGTTAGCTTAGGCAAGCAAAAAGAGACGGCGCTAGATGATGCGACCGGGGATTATGTCGAAGTGATGCGTAAAGTGTTCCCTTACGCCGATTATTTAGCCGTTAACGTGAGTTCGCCCAACACCCCAGGATTGCGGAAGCTGCAAGGACGCGCCTACCTAGACACGATGTTGGGACGTTTGCAGGATGAAGTTGGGGTGCTGGCAAATGAGCACAAGATGAAAATCAAGCCAGTTGTTCTCAAGATCGCGCCAGATTTGAATTGGGATGAATTGGGCGAAATTTTGACCGCAGCGGAAGCAAACGGGATCGCAGGCATTGTGGCCACAAACACAACTTTGAACCGTGAGGGGCTAACAGAAGCCGCTCGTGAGGAAAAGGGCGGCATGAGCGGTCGCCCGATGTGTGCACACAGCACGTCTGTGATTGCACAAATTGCGGCAACGAGTTCGCTGCCGATTATTGGTGTGGGTGGCGTTGATTCGGCCGAAACCGCCCGCGAAAAACTCAACGCAGGCGCATCATTGGTCCAACTCTACACAGGCCTCGTCTATGAAGGCCCCCGTCTTGCAGGAAACATTCTACGCGGCCTGTGAGCCGCGCAACGTCACGTCGCCTGCCGCGCACGTGTGCAAAACCCCTTGCGCATCGCGCACAAGCAGGCGGCCCCAGTCATCGGTTGACTCAGCAATCCCCTGAATCGCAACGTTGCCACCCACGGACACAGGCTGATTAAGCGTGATTAACCGCTCATTCCAAGCTGGCTGCGGCGATTGACCAAGCGTCGCTAAATCAACCCATTTTTCCAAATTTTCAACCAAACGAGCCAATAATCTCTCACGAGACACGGTATAGCCTAGTTCTGCCAGCAAACTTGTGGCAGGCGTTACCGCTTCTGGCAACGCTTCTGGGCGTATATTGATATTGAGACCCATGCCAACAACGGCGATTAATTTCCCGTTGGGAGCTGTTTGTACCTCAACCAAAATCCCGCCAGCTTTGCGCCATTTGTTGTCCGCACCTGCGATCATAATGTCGTTCGGCCATTTTAACTGGGAATTAACTTGATTTAGGGCGTCAGTTGCTGCCAAACCAGCTATCATTGGGAGCCAGGTAGGGGTAAAGACAGGATGCAATAAAACAGAAGTGAGCAGGGCAGTTTTAGGCGGTGCAAGCCATTGGCGACCCCGTCTGCCACGGCCCGAAGATTGAAAGTCAGTGAACACGAGGGTTCCTGGAGAGATTTCGGCCGAATTAGCGGCTTGTTCCTTTAGATAAGCATTGGTGGATCCTAATTGTTCAAAAAAGATCAACGGTTTCCCTACCCATTTTGACTTACGCACTTGATGAAATACGTCGGTGTCGAATGGTTTTGTGTGTTTCATACCTCTCCTCATCATTGTAAATTAGTTGACACTAAGCATACAGCCCATATAATTAGGAAAAAGGTGGGATTGACTCATAAGCGAATCGCCTTAAATCGAAGCAAGTTGCCTTTTTAGGCCTGCAATGATTCTTAACCAACGGTAGCAGCTATTGGTAGCAAAATTTCGCAATGATCCCATCGTCCGCTATTTGATCGTAGTATCAAAAGTTTAAGGCTCGTAAAGGTAATCTATTGTTGCCAGAAAATCCAAATTCCCCCCACACTTCCCCTAGGCGCGACGAATCATATTGGTCGGCTCTCTTGGACCGCGTTGACTCGTTGCCTTCGCAAGAAGTCGGCCCAATCAGTAACACCCAACAAGGTGATGCACCTCTGTTTGCAGATAGTAGTTCGCAATCGGCCGAACGTGCTGTCTGGGACGCCGCGCAAAAAGCGTTTGAAGACGAAGAAGTATTCAAATTGTCTGCGCTTGGCTGTAACAAAGGTGGGATTCTTGTTGAATGGCATGGCTTGAGCGGTTTTATTCCCGCATCACAATTAAACAATTTTCCGCACGTACATTTAGAATCTGAACGGATTCAAGAGCTTCAGCGCCGTCAACACCAGACAATGCGTGTGAAAATGATTGAAGTCAACCAGATGAAAAATCGGTTGATTTTCTCCGAACGTGCGGCCTTGGTTGAAGCACAAGAGCGCCGCTCACTTTGGGATGATATCCGCCCCGGTGATGTTCGTGAAGGCGTTGTGACCAACATGGCTAAGTTTGGCACATTTGTCGACCTTGGCGGTGTTGAAGGCTTAATCCATATCTCTGAGCTTTCGTGGAGTCGTTTGACACACCCCAGCGATGTGATTCGGGCGGGCCAGCATGTGAAAGCGGTTGTGTTAGAGGTTGATCGGCCGAATGGGCGCATCGCACTCAGCATGAAACGGATGCGTAAAGATCCGTGGATTGACATTGAGCGACGTTATAAGCCTGGTCAGGTCGTGCATGGCGAAGTGAATAACGTTGTGCAGTTCGGTGCGTTTGTGACGCTTGAAGAACAGCTTGAAGGCCTAATTCATATTTCAGAGTTAGCAGAAGGCAGTTTCTTGCATCCGCGTAACGTGGTTCGCAAAGGGGATCGGGTTGTCGCCAAAGTGTTAAACGTAGATGGTCGTGCGCGACGATTGGCGTTGACCCTGCGCGGATTAACCAGCAGCGACCAATAGCTTTTTATAGCACGATATAAGTCTGCATACTTCAAATTATTTAGAAGCAGGGCTGCAATTGCAGCCCTGTTTTTAGTTTCTTATGGTTGAATTAATCGAGATGGATCGTCTTTTGCTTGCGTGGTGGGATACAGGACACGCCGATCTGCCGTGGCGCAGAAACCGTAACCCGTACCATATTTGGATTTCCGAGATTATGCTGCAACAGACGCAGATTAAAACGGTGATCCCGTATTTTGAACGCTGGATTGCTAAATATCCCACAGTCGAAGCGTTGGCGGAAGCGTCCTTAGATGATGTGTTGAAGCAGTGGGAAGGGCTTGGTTATTACAGCCGTGCGCGAAATCTGCACGGCACGGCACGGCGACTGGTTGAGGAATATGATGGAAAGCTGCCGAATACGGTTGGCGAATTACTCAAGCTGAAAGGCATCGGCCGCTACACAGCAGGCGCAATCGCCTCAATCGCCTTTGATGAACCTGCACCTATTTTAGACGGAAACGTGATTCGCGTGCTGAGCCGCTTAGTTGATCTACCAGAGGACACAACGCTCAGCAAAACGAAAAAACAGCTCTGGGGACTCGCTGAAACGGTTGTGCCTGATTTGCGTCCAGGTGATTTTAATCAGGCGATGATGGAGCTTGGGCAGCGTGTTTGCATTTCGACAAAGCCAACTTGTCATGTTTGCCCGCTTGCCAATCTGTGTTTGGCGAAGGCGCGTGGCACACAGCTTGAGCGCCCCGTGCGCCCACCGCGCAAGCGCATCCCGCACTTTGACGTGGCGGCTGGCGTTATTTATCGTGAGGATGGGAAATTTCTGATTGCACAGCGTCCTTTGGATGGGCTGCTAGGCGGTTTATGGGAGTTTCCGGGTGGGAAGCAGGAAGCTGGGGAGACGTTAGATGAGACGTTGGTGCGTGAAATTCAGGAGGAGCTGGGGATTGTAATTCGGCCGAAATTCCATCTCACCCAAATCAAACACGCCTACACACATTTCCGCATTACCCTCCACGCGATCAGCGCCGAATATGTCTCAGGCAAGATCGAACACCTCGGCGTCATCAACCACGCTTGGGTGACGCTTGAACAGCTTGCACCCTACGCCTTTGCCAATACCGATCGCAAAATAATCGAGACGCTCAAAGCCCCACCACCTGCACAACTCTCATTGCTTTGACACAATTCCCGCACATAACGATGATTCGCCTCCCATTCGGCTGCGCCACCCTTGGTATGGTTGCTGTATGGGATCGGGATCGTTACAATCCGCTTGTTTGGAGAGTTTTTAATGAATCAACCTGATACATATGTGATTGTTCCGACCTATAACGAAGCTGATAATCTGGATGAGTTAGTCACCCAGCTATTGGGTTTGCCAATTGAAATTGGCGTTATCATTGTTGATGATAACTCGCCAGATGGCACTGGCGAGCTAGCTGACGTGTGGGTTAATGAGCGCCCAAACGAAGTGCATGTGATTCATCGTGCGGGCAAGCTTGGGTTAGGAACGGCATATATTGCTGGGTTCCGCTACGCAATGGACGTACTCGATGCACAGCGAATTATGACAATGGATGCCGACTTTTCGCATCACCCACGATACATTCCAGCGATGGTTGAGCTAAGTCGTGAACGTCACATCGTTATTGGATCGCGCTATGTTCCCGGTGGTGGAACCTTGAATTGGCCGCGTTCGCGTATTTGGCTCAGCGCTATTGGCAATTTTGTGGCACGGTCTTTGTTAGGCTTGGGTGCGCGGGATGCAACAGCAGGGTTTCGCCTCTATCGGCGCGAGGTGCTCGAATCGATTTCTCTTGATCAGATTTTCTCAAGTGGCTATTCGTTTTTGGTCGAGATGCTCTACCTTTGCCAGCGGCAGGGGTGGCAAATTGGCGAAGTACCAATTCTATTTGAAGATCGGCGCAAGGGAAGCACAAAAATTTCCCGAAATGAGATAGTGAAGGCGCAGTATACGCTGCTGAGATTGTTTATTCGCCGCCTACGTCGCAAAAACAAGCCAAACCGTCGTGGGATGATCCCCGTTCAGAATCCAAGCTCTATACAATAAACAACAGACTCCCGACAAGCCAAGTTTTTAAGCCTTAAAAACTTGGTTTGTAAGTTCATGTTGCGTAGGGCTGAGTGCTTTGCGTCACAATACGACCCCCATTTTTTTAGGTTATGAAATATATTGTTTGTAATTTATGCGGCGCTGATAATTGGCGCGTGCGTTTTCCTTCAACCCTCAACAAGGCCTCTACGCTAGATGTTGATGTTTTTCGTTGCACAAGCTCTGGTTATGGAACACATGCCCAAATTGTTGAATGTCATGAGTGCGGCTACGTTTATGCGAACCCAACGTGGGAACCTGATGAATTGTTGAGTGCGTATGAAACGGTGGAAGATAAAGTTTATGTGGCTGAACGCGCAGGGCGTGAGCTGACGTTCCGTAAGCATTTAGAAAGTTTAGAAACATTGAGCGGCCCTGCAAATAATCGCACTTTGTTAGACGTAGGAGCTTATATCGGCGTGTTTGTGGAGATTGCCCGCGATGCTGGCTGGGACGCGATAGGGGTTGAGCCGTCCGAGTGGGCAGTTGAGGAGGGGCAACGTCTTGGACTTCCGCTCATCAATGGAACGATGGAGGCGGCAGAACTACAGGGCAAACAGTTTGACATAGTGACTATGTTTGACGTGATTGAGCATGTAACCGATCCTGCTGGCGAACTGCAAAAAGCATACCAACTATTAAAACCAGGGGGAATGATTGTTGTTCACACGATGGATATTGACAGCTTGGCCGCCAAACTGATGCGTGGTCGTTGGCCGTGGCTTATGTCGATGCATATCCACTTTTTTAGCCAACGCACGCTGTCAAAAATGCTCGAACAATGTGGGTTTGAAGTGCTGCGCTCACGCTCAGAAGGGCGGTATCTGCGCTTGGGATATTTGGCAACCCGTGTCAACGGTCTAAACAGCCATTTGGGGCGTTTGGTCCAGTGGGGTGTTGACAAACTGCGTTTAAGTGAAGCGCCCGTTCCCGTTAACTTTGGTGATTTGTTTACGGTGGTTGCAATTCGGCCGAAACAAGATCCCAACGCTTAAAACCGACACCAAACGGTAAAATCTTGGCGTCGATAGGCTCGGCCGATGTCGCCCCAATTTTCATGTATATTTTAGTACTAAAAGCCTATGCCGTACCGTTTCACGCCAGAATTCACACTTTAACCCCGTCAAACGGGTTATTTATCCATTTCTAGACCTGTTTAATCGCAAATTTCACACACTTTCTGTAAAGTAAGGCGTTTGCTGGGCAATATCCTTCAATGTATACTGCGATTAGATTTATAGGAAGTTAGATACATTTTTAGTACTGCGCTGGTGTGATCCCCTCAATTCAGTAGGCTTGTTTTGTACGCAAGTTTTTCACACACCCTGCACAGCTTGAAGGAAAACATATGTCGAACATCAAAGTTATGATAGTAGATGACCACCCGTTATTTCGACAGGGTTTACGCGATGTAATTGAAACAGATGAGGCCCTAGATGTTGTTGCTGAAGCGGCCGATGGCAAACACGCCATCCAGCTTGCATACCAACATCAACCAAATGTCATTTTGATGGATATCAACCTGCCAACGATTAACGGATTGCAGGTGACACGCAAAATCAAAGCGGGCTTGTCAGAAGCACAAGTTATCACCATCACAGGCTATGATGACGCGCAACAGGTGCTCCACGCATTGCGTGCTGGTGCCTCAGCATATTGTCCAAAAGATATTATGCCTGAGACATTGGTGGACATTATTCACGATGTTCATGACGGTTTCTTCGTCGTTGGCGAAAAGAAGATGAACTATGAAGAGCTTGTCGAGTGGATCGACCTAAAGCTCGGCATCGCAAACGCGCTTGAAAGCAATGCAGATGAATCATTTGTGCCGCTTTCGCCACGCGAAATGGAAATCCTAGAACAGGTCACTTATGGCCTTAGCAATAAAGAAATTGCGTTCCAGCTAGGAATCAGCCACCAAACGGTAAAGAATCACATGACGGCAATTTTACGCAAGTTGCGTGTTGATGACCGTACACAAGCGGCTGTTTATGCGCTTAGCAACGGTTGGGTTCGTCTAGATCACCGCCCCACCGTATAGAGAAAATGCCTTCTGCTGATGCTAGTTGTATTGGGTATGTTACAATCCTCACGTGTCTAAATTCCAAGCAATAGTGCAGCAACACACAAGTAACTGACACATTCAAACTTGTGTCCTGTGCTTAAAATAAAGAGGCATTACATAGTCGCGAATCATGCAGCTATTTATGCCTTTTTGTCCTCGATAGTTTGACTTAGATTCAAGCGTGATTTGCTCCCCTTGTCTCGTTGTGAAACGATGTGAATTCTATGAATAGCTTCGTTTAACTGTGTCAGAGTCGGTTGGGTTCTGGCAGATAAGTTTGGGACTCGTTAAACTGCTAAACTATAGTAGTGCTGTCTTAGAAACCTGCTGGGTATGCAGATCTATTTTCAACAAAATGTTGAATTTCCTGCTCAATCTGAGATAAAACATCCGTCAGTTTTGGCGACTTTAAGGAGACCTATATGGCACGTGGTCCTGATCAACGTGGCGAAGGGTTTATCGAACTGGCCCTTGTTTTGGTATTAGTAGCAATTGTTTTAATCGTAATTTTAGTTCTGCTTGGCCCTGAGATTACACAACAGCTTGAAGCCTGGTTTGGTGGATAGATTTCAGAATCCTGCTTCTGGCAGGATTTTAACTTCTAAGCTGCGTTTGGTAGTCAGTTAGGGGTTTGCTACTTAAACAAATAAAATAGGCTCTTTGGGAATTCATGGGGAACCCTCCCTTAATCCCTCCCACAAAGAGAGATTAGGTGAGGGGACTGTGACCCCTCTGAGATCCAAAGAATCGTGAAAGATAGGTGAGAGGCGTTT
>JBMZDF010000118.1:0-13622 GCA_049614105.1 Promineifilaceae bacterium (SeqCode) | reverse complement strand
GACGGCGCGCCCGAGAGCAGGACCGGGTTGTCGGCGCCGATGATGATCTGTTCGCTGTTCCACTCGATGAGGCCATCGAGCCGGTCCCCCGCCAGCTGTCCGTCGAGGATTGTCCAGCTGCGTTGAACGACGTAGATCTCGCCATCAGCCAGCCCGGTGGCCCGCACCGTGAGCCCGGGGTTGCCATCCCCGTCGGGGTCCGTCACCCGCGGATCATCGCGCCACGCAGCGCGCGCCGCCTCTATGAAATGCGCCGTCTTGTCGAGCGCGGTGACATGCCCCTGCGGGGCCGCCGCCAACAGCGCCGCCACATCACGGGCAGCGAATTGCTGGCCGTTGGGGCATCCCAGCCGTTAAAGTCGAGCGCATGCCCCGCCGTGCCGTTGACCAACGCCGCCCAAGGGGTTGCCAACCCGTTTGATTGTCCAATGACGGTCACATCGCCCTGACTCCAAGGGGCGGATGTTTGATAACAGGCCAGCGTTGCGGGGTGATCGCTGCCGCCAATAATGCAGCCAACTGTGTCAACCAAACTAATCAGCGCCCATTGTTTAGCTTGTGACCACTGTTCGGGAAAATTTTCGGCCGAAACAGTCGCAACCCACGTTGCAATTTGATGTAAAGCGTTATTCATCTATTTTGTCTCCAGAATTATGAGAGTTGCGCCGTCATCGCCAAACCACCCTCATGATTGGTTGCCCACGCATCACCATCAGCGCGACCATGCACAACAAAAGGGTTGGGATTAAACAGCGGGCTACGACCGCGATAAGAAAAGCTGCGAATCCGTTTCGCGTTTGGTTGTCGAAAATAGAGATCAAGAATCAGCGTTGCGGTGAGCGGGCCATGCACGACAAGATCGGGATACCCTTCATGATTGCGGCAAAAGTCAACGTCGTAATGGATACGATGCCCGTTGAAGGTGAGGGCTGAGTAGCGAAACAGCATGATTGGATCGGGGGTGTATTCGGCCGAAAACTCACCATCATCCCGCGCCATCTGTGCCGTCACAACACGATTGGTTGACACAACAGGCTCCCGATACACGATTGTCTGATCTTCCAGCAAACAACGCTCACCACCAACCAACAGTTCATGCCCAACCACCACAAAACACATGCGACCGCTGCGCCCCGTTTTCGGCGTGATTGATTTGATGGTCGAGCGTTTCGTCACACGATCCCCGATCAGAATCGGCCGAGCAAACACAAACCTGCCGCCAGCCCACATCCGCAGCGGCGGGTCATCGCCACCGTAGGAGACAGGCGGCATAAATCCGCCCAGCTTTGCATGCCCTTCAACCCCTAAATTCTCAGCCCGTTGCGGGTCGTGATGATACATCCAGTGCCACGCTGGCGGCAGTTCATCACCGTTTTTGAAAGTCGGTTCACGGTTGAGGGTTACGTTCATGCGGTTCGTGATTTCGGCCGAAATCACATCCTCAATCACTATCTCATTCCCCAACCATCGATTCAAATACTCAATATCTAAGCCCATCGTTTCCCGTTATTCGTTACTCGTTAAAGGAGTTGAAAGCACCCCCACCTAGCCTCCCCCAAATGGGGAGGGATTAAGGGAGGGTTCTTCCTAAATTCCCAAAGAGACACAAGTCTTTCATCATCGAATAACAAGCCACGTTCCAATCACAAGCGCAATCAACCCGCCAATGCGCGTCATATCAAGCGGATGCACGGGCACATCGAACCAGCCGTAATGGTCGACAACGGCGCTAAAGGCGAGTGAGGACAAAATGAATACGGTCGTGGCGGCGGCAGCACCGAGGCGCGGCACGGTGTAGCTAAATGAGCCAATCACAACCAACCCCAAAGGGCCAGCCAAAAAGACATACCAAGGTAGCGAACGCCATTCGCTGATTTGACCGCCCCCTGCTAAAAGCGTAATCAATGCGATTGCAATGCCGCCACCTGCATAGGTGAAAAAGACGCTCGTCAAATCGCCTACTTTTTGACCCATCACACCAGCCAACGGGGCTTGGATGCCGCTTGCAATGCCGCCAAGAACGGCGACGAACAGTTGAATAACAAATTGAACCATCTCGTTTACTTCTCCTTCTTTTCGCGTAATACAGGAATGAGAAACAGAATGTTTGCACTTAGAAAAAACAGTGCGCCTGCCGTTGTCAGCCAATCGCCAGCACGAATCCCGACGGCTACAAAAAAGAGGGATGATATGATAAAAAATATCCAGCCCCACAAAATTAGGGTGTCGTTTGATGGTCGCTTCGGCCGATTAGACATAATCTCACTCAGGTTTTGCAGTGTCCACACAATCACAGTTGCTGTCAAGAAATTTGACCGATTTGGCGCATTCGGGCGGGTTGTAGGATTCAAATCGGCTGGGCATAATTGCGCGATGCGACAAACTTGCTGGACAGTTAACAATGAAACAGGGTTTTTGATGACCCCCGCTCCGATAGCCGATTTACGAACGGTTGATTGCAGCTTATCGGCCGAAATCACCGACCACCTGCAAACACTTTCTGAACAACTTCCCACCCACCTTGCCAACCGCAGCATTCGCCCCGCGCTCGAAGCACTGCCGATCTACAGCTTTCAAACGCTGAATGCGGTCGATGACTTTCGCATTGTCGAACGTTGCTACCAACTTTACGCCCATTTCGCGCAAGCCTACGTTTGGGCGGAAGAACACAACCCGATGAAGCATATCCCAGCAGGGGTTGCCGTGCCGCTGGTTGAACTAGCGCATCAGGTCGATCGCCCGCCAATTATCGTCTATGCGAATACGGCACTGAGCAACTGGCAAAAAGTCGATCCTGAGGGCGAGATGGTTGTTGACAATTTGCGCGTGGTGCAAAAGTTGATCGATATTCCTGATGAGTCGTGGTTTCATCTGACACATGTTGAGATTGAGGCAATTGGCGGTGATGCGCTGGCGGGCTGTTTTGCGGCAACGGCGGCGGTGGGGTGCGGGGATCAGGTTTCGGCCGAAAATGCTCTCCTCCAAATCGCAGACGCCCTCGCCCGCATGCACAACACCTTTCGACAAATCACCAGAGGGTGCAGCCCCGATCTCTACTTCCACACGCTGCGGCCTTTCCTATTCGGTTTTGACGACATCATCTATGAAGGCGTTGCCGAGTACGGCGGCAAACCGCAAACGCTACGCGGCGAAACAGGCGCACAAAGCACGCTCATTCCCGCCATCCAAAACTACCTCGGTCTACAGCACGCGCACGGCGGTCTCAGTGAGCATCTCGAAATCATGAAAAGCTACATGCCGACACCGCACCGCAACCTGTTGGCCAGCATCGACCAGCGATACATCCGCAACTGGATCGCACAGCAACCCAACAGCCTGCGCGAAGCGTACAACCTTTGTCTACAACGTGTTGTTGAATTTCGCACCCTTCACCTCAACTACGCGCACGCTTACATCGCCAGCAAAGTCAAAGACCCACGCGGCACGGGCGGCACAGAATTTATGCGCTGGCTCAAACAGCTACGTGATGAGACAACAGAGCAGTACCTTTAAGTAGATCACAAGTCATTGTTGACGAAAACCTCAGAGGTTTTTGTGTACAGACCAGAGGAGACGACAACAAACCTCTGAGGTTTATTAATCGAAACTTTTTGCGATCTACTCAACATCTGCACATTTGGGCGTTAAAGTTGAACACTATCTATGAAACGCAACACGATCCTCGTCGTTGATGACGACCCTGAAATTGTCAAACTCCTGCGCAATTACCTTGAAAATGAGGGGTATGCGGTCATAACGGCGTACAGTGGTCGTACCGCCTTGCAGCGTATTCAGAGCGAGCGCCCTGATTGTGTTTTGTTGGATCTGATGTTGCCCGACGAGGATGGCTGGACAATCACGCGCAAGGTTCGCGCCGATAGTCGCGTGCGCCACACGCCGATTATCATGCTGACCGCTCGTGTCACCGACACAGACAAAATTATGGGGCTGGAGTTAGGTGCGGATGATTATGTCACCAAGCCGTTTAACCCGCGTGAGATTCTTGCCCGCCTTCGCATCCAGCTACGCCACGCCCAGAAAATCGTTGAGACGCCAAGCAACCTGTTTCAAATTGGGGCGTTGGCGCTTGATGTGGGTCGTCATCAGGTTGAGCTAAATAGCCAGCCGATCGAGCTAACCGCGACTGAGTTCTCGATTTTGCAGACGTTTATGACTCATCCTGGCTATGTTTTTACACGGGATGAGCTGATCGAGAAGGCGTTGGGCTATTCGTTTGAGGGCATCGGCCGAACAGTCGACAGCCATATCAAAAATTTGCGCCACAAAATCGAACCTGACCCCCGTAAACCCAGCTACATTCTCACTATTTATGGCGTTGGCTATCGTTTTGCGGAGAACATCGCATGAATCGCCTTTGGGTACGTCTCAGCTTGGTCTATACAGGTGTCATGTGTTTCGTCGTCCTGCTGTTGCTTATCATGTTCCTCATTCTGCCAGATGACGAGCCGCAAAACGTAAATGATTTTGACAACTCACCTTTGACCAGCGAACAAATCGAGGCGCTGACCGTCCTGCGCCGCACAGGGCTAACTGAGGAAATTGTACAACGCCTCTTTTCGGCGCAGCTCATTCTTTTTAGCATGGTGACGATTATCTTTGGCGTACTGGGCAGTATATTGCTGAGCTATCGCATGACGCGCCCGCTGGCGGCGTTGGAAGCGGCCGCGACGAAGGTTGGGCAGCGCGATTTGAGCTATCGGGTGGAGGCGTCGGGAACAGATGAAATGGTTGCGCTGGCGAATGCGTTTAACGGGATGGCGGGGGAGTTAGAATCGGCCGAAATTCGCCGCCAAAATCTCCTAGCAGATGTCTCCCACGAACTACGCACCCCGCTCACCGTTCTGCAAGGCAACCTACGCGCCGCACTCGACAACATCACCGTCCTCGATCTGCCACAAATTGCAAAACTGTACGACCATACCCGTCAGCTTAATCACCTAATCACCGACTTACACGACCTCGCCCAAGCAGAAGCGAATCGACTTTCGCTCAACATCGAGACGGTCAACTTAAGCCATTTAGTTACCCAAGCTGGCGAACTATTTACCCCACTAGCCAAAGACCACAACATCGACATCGACATTAACGTGCCTGAAACGCTCTACGTGGCGGGTGACCAAGCGCGGCTGATGCAGGTTTTGCAAAACTTAATTGCCAACGCGATACGTTATGCCAAATCAAACATTCAGCTAACGCTCAGCACCACAAACGAGATGATTATTTTGTCAATTGTGGATGATGGCTCAGGCATTGAACCCGCCCATCTGGCGCACATTTTTGATCGCTTCTATCGCGTTGACAATTCGCGCACCCGACAAACAGGCGGCACAGGGTTGGGTCTCACCATTGTCAAATCGCTCGTTGAAGGGCATGGTGGCACAATCAGCGCCACCTCAGCTATTGGGCATGGCACAACAATGACCCTCTCATTTCCAGTGTAGAACAGATAACTACCTGTTCTACGCTGTCTTAAAAGTCATCATCCCATCACAACAACCGCTTTACCTTTTACCTTGCGCTGCATCATATCTTCAAGTGCTTGCGGGGCGTTTTCCAGCGGGTACGTGTCGTGGATGTGTGGATTGAGCTTGCCTTCGTTAAACCATTGGATGAGTTGCAGCGTTTGCTGCATATTAGCTGCGGGATCGCGTTGGGCAAAGGACCCCCAGAACACGCCAACAATTTGACAGCCTTTCAGCAGTGCAAGGTTGAGCGGGATTTTGGGGATTTCACCTGCTGCGAAGCCGATCACAAGGTAGCGGCCTTCCCATCCGATGGCGCGGAGTGCGGGTTCAGCATATGCCCCGCCAACAGGATCGTAAATGACGTCAGCCCCTTTGCCGCCTGTTAATGCTTTGACACGTTTCTTGAGGTCTTCTTCTTTGTAGTTGATAATTTCATCCGCGCCGTATTTTTGGCAAATGGCGAGCTTTTCGGCCGAACTGGCTGCCGCAATCACACGCGCCCCCATCAACTTACCCAACTCAACCGCCGTCAAACCAACACCGCCCGCAGCACCCAACACCAGCAGCGTGTCACCTGCTTTAAGCTGACCCCGATCCTTGAGCGCATAATACGAGGTTCCATAAGCCATCAAAAAGGAGGCCGCATTCACCATGTTCATACCAGGAGGTTTGGGAAACACAGAGCGATAGTCAACCACCGCTTTCTCCGCATACCCACCCCAGCCCGTCATCGCAACCACCTCGTCGCCAACTTTGAAGCCGCGCACTTTGTCACCAACCGCTTCGACAACGCCTGCAATATCGCTCCCAGGCGAAAACGGCATCTCAGGTTTGAACTGATACAGTCCTTGAATAATCAGCGTGTCGGGAAAGTTAACGCCACACGCTTGCACAGAAATGAGCACTTGTTTTTCCGAGGGCACAGGATCGGGGAAATCGCCATAGGCGAGATTGGCAGGGGGACCATACGAATTACAAACAATCGCTTTCATATTTGAATACCTTATCAGTTCTTTTAGGCAGTTTTTAACGGGCCGAAGCGCCCTTCTCCAGTTCTTCTCTCTTTGGAGAGATTAGCAGAGATTCTCCACTTAGGACTTACGCAATGAGTCAAGAAATGCACCCTCCCCACAGGAGGGGATCCGATTCCTCCCCCTTCGGGGGAGGCTAGGTGGGGGTTCTGCGTCAATCCTAAACCAAAGTATTGTAGGAACAACCGCATGTTTCCGCTACAAGAATGCGTCGTGCCACAGTTGCGTGGTCAGAACGCCTGTGAGGAGCGGGCTGAGATCGCGCTTGCCTGACTGATGAGTTTGTCGCAACGTTTGGAAAAATTTGGCGTTGAAGTAACCTGTTTCGGCAAGTGAACTGGCGTGAATTGCTTCTTCTGCCCATGCTGGCAATTTTGGCTGACGCCACCATGCGGAATGCGGGGTGGCGAGGCCTTGTTTCGGCCGATTCCAGATCCCCTTCGGCAGCAACTCCCGCATCCCCCAACGCAACAACAGCTTATTTCCCTCACCCGTCAGCTTTACCTCTGGCGGCAGCTTGGCACACCACTCCCAGAGCGTATGATCGAGAAATGGCGGTCGCGCCTCAACCGAAGCGGCCATACTCATACGATCAACCTCATAGTTGATAAAATCGACCATGCGGCCATGCGTATCGAGGGACAGAAATTGGTGTAAAGGGGCAAGCGATTGTAAAGACGCTGCGAGTGTGTGCAAAGGTGGCAAGGTGGCAGGGTGCTGCAACAACTGGGCCAAATCGGAGGGACGATTGCGTTGATGCCAGAGCGCATACCGTGCAATTGCGTCAGCGTTGCCGCCAGCAAGCACGCGCTTACCAGCAGTTGAGATCGGCAGCGGCAGTCGGGCAAGTTGACGGCGCAATGCTTGCGGCAGTTTGAGCAGAGGTCGCACACGTCGATCGCCATCAAACCAATGGTAGCCGCCCAGCAGTTCGTCCGCACCTTCACCCGTCATAATCACTTTAAATCCTGCGTCGCGGCAGGCGCGATAGAGCAGGTAAATGGCGATGCTGGTCATGCTTGTCTGTGGCATTTCGAGGTGGTTGATAATCGTTGGGAGGTGGTCAAATTCGGCCGAACCAAACCCCAACTCATGATGCCGACTGCCGATCGCCTCTGCAACCTGCCGCGCACGCGCCGACTCGTCATGGCTGGCTGCGTCAAAACGAATGTGAAACGTGTCAATCGCATCGCCGCTGCTTTCCGTCAACAGCGCCGCCAACGCGCTCGAATCGATCCCGCCGCTCAACAACGAGCCAACTGGCACGTCGCTCATACGCCACGCACCCATCACCTCGCGCAGCCGCCGCATAAATTCGGCGGTCGCCTCTTTTGGATCAACCGATTGCTGTTCGGCCGCAGATGAATACGCCAGTTGCCAATAGCGTTGAATCTTGCGTTTATCCTTTTCAACAATCATCAAGTGGGCGGCAGGCAGTTGATGAATCCCTGCAAAAGCGGTGAGGGGCGTTGGGGCGTAGCCAAGACGAAAAATTTCGTTCAATGCATGATGATTGGCTTGGCGGGGCAAGGTGGGGAGCAGGTGGAAAATCGGCCGAATTTCAGATGCAAACGCGACCTGTCCTCCATATTCAGCATAATAAAGGGGTTTAATACCAAAATGATCGCGAGCAATCAGCAGTCGCCGTCGCGGCTCATCCCAAATCGCAAATGCAAACATGCCGCGCAAACGCCCCACCGCATCGATCCCCCACTCCTCATAAGCGTGTACAATCACCTCGGTGTCGGTCTGCGTCCGAAAAACATGTCCGCACGCTTCCAACTCCCGTCGCAGGTCAGGCGCGTTAAACACCTCCCCGTTGTAGGTGATCCATACGCTGCCGTCTTCGTTGCAGAGCGGCTGCTTGCCGTGCGCCAAATCGACAATGCTCAACCGCCGTGCCGCCAGCGCCACACCTGCGCCAACATAGCAATGTGCATCATCTGGCCCACGATGCAGCAGCGCATCATTTGCCTGCGCAATCAATTCGTATGAAACTTCGTTACCAACGATACCGACTAATCCACACATAAGTTTACCAACGAGCGAAAAGCAACTGGCATGCATCACTTTTCACTTTCTACTCATCACTTTTCACACCCTTATCTTCAATCATGACTCTCATCGAGCGCTCTCAAACTCTCCAACACATCATCCTCACACTGATCAGCTTGGGACTGGTTGGACTGGTACTGAACGCTCGAAACAGCAGCACTGACAGCGATCCTAAGTTGACGCTGCTTGTTTCACAGGCAATTGTTGATCATGGCACAATCGCGCTGGATGCTTACCAAAATGATGAGGTCTTGGGTCGCCCGTTTCAACATTATGTCGAGGTGGCCGATGTTGTTTCAGGGATCGATAGACATCTCTACCATTATTTCCCGCTGGGGCCGTCGATTATCGCCGTGCCGTTTGTGGCGGCGGCGCGTTTGTTTGGTCTTGACATGCGTACAGACGATAACCCCGATTTACAGCTTTGGCTAGCGGCGGGGTCGCTGGTTGTCTTGCTGTGGCTTTTGGTCAAAATCGGCCGAAATGAAACCTCATTCACCGCCAGCACCATTATCGCCACCGTCTCAATTATGGGCAGTTCGCTCACTAGCTCCATGGGAACCGCTTTCTGGAGCCACAACTGTACCGCCGTCCTGCTTGGCCTTGCCCTAAACATAATCATACGACAAGTTAACCGATCTGCATTGGAAGAAACTGGAAAGAGGAGAAAATTCTCCGCCCCCTATGCCTTACTCCTCGGCCTTCTACTATTCCTTGCCTTCTTCTGTCGCGCATCGGTTGCTGCCTTAATCGCGCCGCTGCTCATTTATTTACTGTGGCGCAACTGGCGTTTTGGACTCATGACGGCTGTCACGTCAGGGCTGCTGCTGTTCAGTTTTCTGGCATGGTCGCAGGTAACGTTTGGCAATTTTTTGCCTCCCTACTACTCAACGGGACGGCTTGCCGTTATGCGTCAGCCGATGTGGATTGGCGTGCTTGGCAATTTGTTTAGCGCCTCACGGGGCTTGTTTGTCTTTAGCCCATTTTGGCTGCTTGTGCCGTTGGGGCTGCTCGTTTTCTGGCGCAAGCTGCCAAACAAAGGGTGGATCTCTGTATTAGTCACTTGGTTTGGGCTGCATCTGTTTCTGGTTGCACGGGCGGCAAAATGGTGGGGCGGTCGGTCGTATGGGCCACGATTGATGACGGACGTGACGTTTGTGCTGATTTTGTTGAGTTTTACGCTGTGGCGGGTGCTGAATTCGGCCGAAACCAAACGCCATCTATCCTCGCTCATCGCCACCCTTTTTCTAATCCTCGGCGGCATCGGCATCGCCATAAACAGCTATCAAGGTCTATTCAACCAAACCACCGCACGCTGGTACGGGTACATTTTGCCCAACAGCGGGGCCGATCCTTCGCATCCTCTTGGCGAGCTGTTTCGTTGGGACTATGCACAATTCCTTGCAACATCTGAAATGATTTGCGACATTGATGATGAGAAATCAAGCTATTTTCTTTATTCTGGCCCTGTTCTACAAACCCTCGCGCTTGGGGAATGGCTTCCATTTCGTGATGATGAGATTCTTGATTATCGGGCGTCACTACGAAACTTGGCGCAGGATAAACCCTACTTTGGCGGCTGGTCTATTGAGGAAGAAGCATGGCGTTGGTCTGCTTGCCCAGAGGCACGAATTCTATTTTATCTTGACGAACTCCCACCCGAAATCGAGTTCTATAGGCTAACAATGCGGATTTACGCGCTTGTTCCACAGCCTGTCACCGTTCATATCAATGAACATGTGCCACCCACCGAGTTTTGGGATAACGATCGGCTCACCTATGGCGAGGTTCATTACCAGATCAGGCGGGCCGATCTGTTTGAATTTGGTCGCAATGAGATCAAGTTCGCGTTTCCAGAGCTTGAGCCAGCCAGCGCGGACGATCCGCGTTTGCTAGGGGTCGGTTTTGCAGGGCTCAAGCTGGAGGCCAGCGGAACAGGGGAGTAAAGTGTTCGTAATATTCGGCCGATTCAAACCAAGCTCTGCCATCTAACTCTAACCAAGCATGCCCCGCCAAATCACGTTTTGCTGCACCCTTAACCAGCTTCGCACCAAACACAACGCCCAGCGGCAACCGATCGTGCAAATAACGATAGCGCGTTAACGACCGTTTGAGACAAATCCCAGGCAACGAACGCCGCTCCAACACACTTGCCAAATCGGCCAGATCGCGCACGCTGCCGATCACCAAATCGCCTGTGTCATGTGCAACGGTGACCGACCGCATTGCATCTGGCAACGGTTGCTGCATCATCGCGGGCAACTGACGTACAAACGCCATCATCTCACGCAGCAAGGCCCGCTGCCGCGCATTGGTCGCCAGCGCGGGCAATAGCCGCAACAGCAGCCAAATGTTTCGCACACGTTCGCTCATAAATTAAGACCCGTAGAAACACCTTGCTGGGGCATCTCAGATGACCTAACCGACATGAACCAGCCCATCGGCCGCCATTTTCTCAGCGATTTCCAGCAAATCGGCCGAAACCATCGCCACATCAACATCATATTTGCCAGCCACCACCGTCGCCTGCGCCAAAATCGACTGCGTCCCGTCAATCATTTCCCAAAACTCGGTCCCGATCTTGTTCAAAGAGAAATAGGTTCCCGTGTTAATGTCAATCAAAATCGCCTCACCCGCCACCACCTCATAGGAAGCACTGTCCGAACGTTGCAAAATTGATGTTTGTGTTAATGCCATGTTATTTTCTCCAGTTCACTTTTTTAAACTTACCCAGAGGGATCTGATCTCCCTCCCTTCGGGAGGGATTAAGGGAGGGTGTCCCCTGAATTCACCGTTAATTATTCATTCCCAACACTCACCCACTGTTCAGCATTTCCCAATCAGTTGATTGCTTACAAGAGTCCGTTATACTGCCTGCAATGCGTTGGAATTTTCATCAATACACCGTCGAAGGCAATAGCAACAGTTCTGAGTTGATGGTTGCGTGGCAGCAGTCGTTTCGTTCGCGCCCACTAACAGACACTAAGCCAAACATCCACATCACGCTTGATCTTGTCGATACTGTGCCCGATCCACCAACAGGGGAAGCCAACTTCTCTCAGGGTGATCTATTGCGTTATTATGTCGCTGGCGATGCTGTCACCGTGCATTTCCCACGCTTTGGGCAATTGTATCTCGACCTAAGCGCAGGCACGACTCATGGGCAACTTGTTCAAACGGCACTCACAACTTATGGTGTGTTAGAAGATTTGGTCGCGATTAGCCTCTCACCCCATTTGCGGCGCAGAGGGTACTTTTTGATCCATGCGTTTGCGGCTGCGTTCAACGGTCGTGCCGTTTTGCTGGTTGGCGGTATTGGTGCGGGCAAAACGACAACGGGCATGTCGCTGCTCAATGCAGGTTGGCAGTTGCTCTCAAATGATTCGCCGATCGTGGCGGCCGAGGGTCAGATTTTGAGCTATCCGGGGGTGCTTGCTGGGTATCCTGAAACTTTCGGCCGATTTCCACGCACAACTCATCTTGCACACAATGTTCCCACTCAAAGCGGACGACAGAAGCTGTTGATTTCGGCCGAAGACGTTTTCCCCAACGTCTGGCTCAACCAAGCCCCCATCGCCGCCATCTGCTTTCCCCAAATCGAACAGCGCAACGATCACGCCCTCACCCCCATTGGCGGCGCATCCGCCTTACGGCAACTACTCCCCCACGCCGTCGAACAATGGGACAGAACACTCATCCCAGCCCACCTACGCATCCTGCGCCAGCTCATCGAGTCAGCCCCCGCCTACACCCTACACCTTGGCCCAGACGTACTAACAATCCCCGAAACGCTCAAAACCATTCTCTAAAAGCAAACCAGCCAGTCAAACTCTTGCTTCTTCATTCTTCATTCAACATTCTTCATTTCTTAAACTTCCCTCAGTCCACAATCTCCACCGTACTCTGCCGCTGACGATTCACAATCAGGCGCGTCACATCGGGTCGCGAATAGTGGCCCGCTGCATCAAAATTTTGCCGTTCCTCACGCACACGCCGATGGTCGATTTCAGCCACGATCAGCTTTTCCACATCAACCACAGGTTCTACCAAATAGCTGCCGTCGGGGTTTGCAATCGCTGACCCACCGTTTGACAAAATGCCGTCTGTGACCTCCGTGTGCATATCGGCCATAATAATATCGAGATGAGGTGTATCGGCGGGAAAGTCGGTCAAGCGCATCAGCCCAGAGGCGGCCAACACATAACTACGCCCTTCTCGCGCCAAAAATTGCGTCGTGCGACTCGTGTTGCGCACTCCACCCGGCCAAACCGCAATGTGCAAATCCTCGCCCATGCCATAAAGTGCAGCACGCGGCAACGGCATCCAATTCTCCCAGCAGTTTAAGCCGCCCGCTGTGAATGCTCCCAGCTTATGCGTGCGCAAACCGTGTCCATCGCCTGTTGACCACGTTAGACGCTCCTCATAAGTTGGCATCAGCTTGCGATGGACTGATTGAATCACCCCTTGCTGATCGATGTAAACAAGCGAACAATAAACACTATGCCCACCCCGATCGGCAGCACGTTCAATTGTGCCAACATAAACAGCAATCTTGCGTTTAGCCGCAACCGTTTGCAATGGTTGCAAATGTCCCGCTTCAATCTGAACAGCCTGATCCACATAATGAGCATGAATCCGCTTTTGAATAGCTGAATTAAAACGTGACCCATCCGTCCAGTCAAGCCAAATCGGGTAGCCTGGCAACAGCGCCTCGCCAAAGGCAACCAGCTCACAACCCGCATCGGCCGCCTGATTTGTATAGTCAATAATTTTGGCGAGTGTCGCCTCGCGATTGAGCCACACAGGCGCAATCTGCGCAATCCCTACAGTTAATTTGTCATTTTGCATCAGGAAGGAATACATGATTGTGGAACAATGTGCAACCTGTGATTGGGTTTCATATTTTAAGACAAACGGGCTGGCAGCCTGTTCAACAGTTTCCCATGTTGAGCGGACAGCCTGTCCGCTTTTTTAAGATAAACGGGCTGGCAGCCCGTTCAACAGTTTCCCATGTTGAGCGGACAGCTTGTCCGCTTTTTTAAGACAAACG
>JBMZDF010000117.1:0-13677 GCA_049614105.1 Promineifilaceae bacterium (SeqCode) | reverse complement strand
CTTGGAATTAAAGTGGCAAGTGGTGCTTTGCAAAAACGGTTTATTAGTCTGGCAAGTGGCTAATTGTTCAGCCGTTTTTGCAGTCAAAATGTTTTTGTGATTACTTTTAAGGTGATTATTAGCAGCGAATCACATCTGCTTCGATATTTACATCACCAAACGCAGATGCAACTGAAACGCGATGGTGTCCGTCACTAACAAAATAACTGTTATCGACCTCAACTAACCGAATAGGGGGCAATTGTTTGCCTTGCAGACGCGCAATTGCAACGCTATACCAGCGTTGGGTGCTGTTTAGGCAGCAGGGTGAGAAGTCGGCATCAAATTCTTCGCATCGTCCAGGGTTACAACTGCCTTGAATCTGGCTAAGGGGGACTGATTTTCGGCCGATATACTGCGGCTCACGTCCAACAATCTCATCGGCCATAGTAGACAACCTCTGGCGACCACCGCCCCATAAAACACTCAGCTTTTCAAACCAGCTAACACAAGAAACCTGAGAAAATAGTTTTTCAACATACCGCGCTTGCTGCGCGTTGCAACCAAACTGCATAAAAACAGGAGAGTAAGAGGATAGTTCCGTGTACATAACTTAAATCCTGCTGTAGCATAGGTGCTGCAAACTACAGGATTTGCTCAAAGATGGTGTCATATAAGTACACAATCTTCAGCGTGAGATAACACAATGTTTTGAATCAAGACCATACGCAAACAACGAATGGTCTGAAGCTCTTATTTTGCTTTGGATTAGATGGCTACGGCCCTAAAACACGCTTTCTCGTCAGACAAGGTTTAATATAGCAGACAAAAGTTTCCAAACCGCTTCCGAAAGACATCTAAGTTGTCTCAAATTGAATTTCACGACCTATTTTTAGCGTTTTCGTGTCTCTTAACAAAATCTCCTGTATCCTCCAGAGAGAGATTGCCAAGTAAGTAGTACCGTATATATGTTGTCAGGAGATTATGACTAAAACCCTTGGACGCGGTAGCGTCAACGATCCAGCAGTAACAACCGTTCGAGAGTGGCTTGTAACCAACGGGATTGGCGGCTACGCTTGTGGAACCGTCGCGGGAGTTCTCACGCGAGGTTATCACGGCTATTTGCTGGCGGCATTAAAGCCCCCTGTTGAACGCACGTTGCTCGTTTCCAAATTTGATGAGAGTGTTAAATATAATGGGATCCAGTTTCCACTTTTTACAAACCAATGGTCCCCCCATTCGCTTTGGAACGATGGCTATATTTATCTCGACAGCTTTCGCTTAGAAGGCACAACCCCAGTATGGACGTATACATTAGCCGACGCATGGCTTGAAAAACGTCTCTGGATGGAGCAAGGTTCAAATACAACCTATGTGCGCTATGACCTTATACACGCACATCATCCAATGACGATCGACATTAAAGCGTTGGTCAATTATCGTGATTATCATGGAAAGACCTCGGCCGATGGGTGGAACATGGACGTGCATTCGGCCGAAAATGGACTCCGCATCATCGCCAAAGAAGGAGCAACCCCCTATTATTTGCTCAGCAGCGACGCCCAATTTACCCCCCAACATAGCTGGCATCGCAACTACTATCGCTCCATCGAAGCATATCGTGGGCAGGATGAGCGCGAAGACCATTTGCAGGCAGCGGTCATTTCGGCCGAATTGACAGCAGGTGACTCGATCACCATCGTTTTATCGACTGAGGAAACGCCCGACCTTAACGGACACACTGCCTACAAACGCCAGAAACAGCATGAGCAAATGTTGCTCGGCCGAAATGAACTCCCCGAAGAAATCAGCGATCTTGTGTTAGCGGCCGATCAGTTTATCGTCAAACGCGCCCATCCAGACAACGAGGACGGACGCTCGATCATCGCAGGCTATCCTTGGTTCAGCGACTGGGGGCGCGATACCATGATCGCGCTGCCCGGGCTAACTCTCGCCACAGGACGCCCCGCAATCGCCAAACAGATTTTGCAAACCTATGCTCAGTTTGTCGATCAAGGTATGTTGCCCAACCGCTTCCCCGATCAGGGTGAAGAACCTGAGTACAACACGGTCGACGCAACGCTCTGGTATTTTGAAGCACTCCATCAATATTATGAGGCAACAGGTGACCAGAATTTGCTTTGCGAACTGTGGCCTATCTTAGCCGATATCGTGAATTGGCACGTGCGCGGCACACGCTATCAAATTCGTGTTGATAGCAACGATGGGCTGCTGTTCGCAGGTGAGCCAGGCGTGCAGTTAACATGGATGGATGCCAAAGTTGACGATTGGGTTGTGACGCCGCGTGTAGGCAAACCAGTTGAAATTAACGCGCTTTGGTACAACGCTCTACGCATCATGATCGCCTTTGCGCCTGAAGGGGGTGCAGAGCAATTTAAGGTGATGGCGGATCAGGTTGAGGCAAATTTCGGCCGATTTTGGAATGAGGAACTCAACTGCTGCTACGACGTAATCGACGCGCATGATGCAAAAATTCGGCCGAATCAGTTGCTAGCGGCGTCGTTGACTTATTCGCCGTTTTCGGCCGAAAAACAAAAAGCGATTGTCGATGCCTGTGCCAAACAATTGGTGACACCACACGGCTTGCGTTCGCTCAGCCCGCGCGATCCAGACTACATCGGAACCTACGGCGGCGACCGCTACGCCCGAGACGGCGCTTATCATCAAGGCACGACGTGGGGCTGGTTGATTGGCCCCTTCATCACCGCCCACCTCAAGGTTTACAACGACGTTTCTGCCGCCGATCGGTATCTTGATCCGCTGATTCGCCACCTCAACACAGGTTGCATCGGCAGTCTAAGCGAAATCTTCGACGGCAAAGCACCCTACACACCACGCGGCTGCTTCGCCCAAGCGTGGACCGTCGCCGAGGTGCTGCGTGCGTGGACCCTGATCAAAGCAAAAAGCGAAAAAGAATCAAACGAACCGTAGAGACGCCTCACAATATAGAACTGACGCAATGCGTTAAGAAAGCACCCTCCCTTAGCTCCTCCCGAAGGGAGGGGAATCCGATCCCTCCCCCTGCGGGGGAGGCTAGGTGGGGGTTCTGCAAATCCCTAAACACCCCATAAACAATACTGATGAAAGACAAATCTTCTAGCACCCCACCCAACCCTGAACAAGCCCGCCTGCTGGCGTATCGCAACCGTGAAAGCAATTGGAAACAGTGGGGGCCGTATTTGAGCGAACGCGCTTGGGGAACGGTGCGTGAAGATTACAGTGACTATGGATCTGCTTGGGATTACTTCCCGCACGATCATGCTCGCAGCCGCGTTTATCGTTGGAACGAGGACGGGCTAGCGGGCATCAGCGATCGTAATCAGCATCTCTGTTTTGCGCTTGCGCTTTGGAATGGCAAAGACCCAATCCTCAAGGAGCGTCTTTTTGGGCTGGCAGGCCCCGAAGGCAATCACGGCGAGGATGTCAAAGAGCAATATTTCTACCTCGACAGCACCCCAACCCACAGCTACATGCGAATGCTGTACAAGTATCCTCAGACCGCTTTCCCCTATGGCGATCTTGTGCAGGAAAACCGCGCACGAGGCTTTCAAGATTTTGAGTATGAGTTGATTGATACGGGTGCATTCGATGGGGATCGTTATTTCGATGTGTTTGTTGAGTATGCGAAATCGGCCGAAGAAGACATCCTAGTCCAGATTCGCGTGGTCAATCGCAGCGCAGACGACCACGACATTCACCTGCTACCCACGCTCTGGTTCCGCAACACGTGGCGCTGGGGCTACGATGCTGGCCCGATGGACGACGCGCCAAATGTGCCGCACATGGTCGCAAGCGGTGTGGATCGCATCATCGCCCACAGCCAAACAGGCACAACCTATCACCTCAATTGCGACCAGCCCGATCGGTTGCTCTTTACCGAAAACGAGACAAACGCCGAAAAGCTGTTTAATCTGCCAAACGACACACCCTATGTCAAAGATGCCTTTCACCGCTATCTGATCAATGGTGAACAGGGCGCAGTCAATCCTGCACAGACGGGAACCAAAGCAGCCGCACATTTCCATCGCACCGTACCAGCCAAGGGCGAAATAACAATTCGATTGCGCTTAACCCGCCAAACCGACGCTGCCCCATCATCGCCCCCAACCCCTTTTGCAACATTTGACACACTCTATCAAGCACGCTGTCGTGAAGCGGATCAATTCTATGAAACTGTCCAAGATCCCAAGCTAAGCGCCGACGATCGCAACATTCAGCGCCAAGCGTTCGCGGGCATGATGTGGAGCAAACAGCTTTACTATTACGATATTGAACAATGGTTGCGCGGCGACCCAGCGGCTGGTGCGCCACCTGCCAGCCGTAAAAAAGGGCGCAATCACGACTGGAACCACCTGATCAACTTCGACATCATTTCGATGCCTGACAAGTGGGAATATCCTTGGTACGCAACGTGGGATCTGGCCTTTCACTGTCTCCCGCTGGTGATGATCGACCCCGACTTTGCCAAGCGGCAGCTTACCGTGCTGACCCGCGAATGGTACATGCATCCCAACGGGCAGCTTCCCGCCTACGAGTGGGCGTTTGGCGATGTCAATCCACCCGTTCACGCATGGGCGGCGTGGCGTGTTTACAAAATTGACGGCAAGCAGAGCGGCACACACGATCGGGCGTTCTTAGAGGCGGTTTTCCACAAACTAATGCTCAACTTCACTTGGTGGGTCAATCGCAAAGATGAAGATGACAACAACGTATTTCAGGGCGGCTTCCTCGGTCTCGACAACATTAGCGTGTTTGATCGCAGCGCCGAACTGCCCACGGGCGGACATCTCGACCAGTCGGACGGCACGGCGTGGATGGGCGCGTACTGCTTGCAACTGATGACGATTGCGCTGGAGCTAGCCAAGGAAAATCCGATTTATCAGGACAGCGCCTCAAAACTGTTCGAGCATTTTCTACGGATTGCACATGCCATGACCCAGCGTGGCGAAGAAGGCTATTCGCTTTGGGATGAGGCCGACGGCTTCTTCTACGATGCGCTGCATTTGCCAGATGATTCGGTCATCCCGCTCAAAGTGCGCTCGCTTGTGGGGCTGCTGCCGCTGTTTGCGGTGGAGACGCTTGAACCCGACCTGCTGGAACAGATGCCGACGTTTGAGCGACGGATGCACTGGTTTATTAAAAATCGGCCGAATCTCTCCAACAACATGGCTAACATCGATCTGCCCGGCGTCGGCCAGCGCCACCTCGCCGCCCTGCTCTCTCGCGAACGCATTCAGCGCGTACTCAGCGTCATGCTCGACGAGAACGAATTTTTGTCTCCCTATGGCATCCGTTCGCTTTCCAAATATCACGAGGCCAACCCTTATCAACTCCACGTTGAGGGAACGACACATGAAGTGCCTTACTGGCCGGCCGAATCGCAAAGCGGACTGTTTGGCGGCAACTCCAACTGGCGCGGGCCAGTCTGGTTCCCGATCAACTATCTGCTGATTGAGTCGCTGCAAAAGTTTTATCATTATTATGGCGACGATCTCAAGGTCGAATTGCCAACAGGATCTGGCAACTGGGTCACGCTCGACGTGGTGGCAACCGATCTATCTCAGCGGCTGATCAACCTGTTTCGTCGCAACAACAACGACAGACGCCCTTGTTACGGCGCACTTGAACCTTTCCAATCTGATCCGCACTGGCGCGACTTGATTCTATTCAACGAGTATTTCCACGGGGACAACGGCGCGGGGTTGGGCGCAAGCCACCAAACGGGCTGGACAGGGCTGGTTGCCAAGCTGATCCAGCAGTCGGGTAGCTTAGGCACATGAGGCCGCTTGCGTCAGGGTATTCGCTCGTTGTTCGTAAGCCGACGATTGCAGAGTATGTTGCTATTGCATGCTCTGTCGGCCGAAAAGCAGCGATCAACCACAGCACGATCAAAACCGCCCTCGCAAACTCAGCCTATTGCATCGTCGCCGAACAGCATCAGCAGGCAGTCGGCATGGGGCGCATCGTCAGCGACGGCGCAATGTTTTTCTACATCCAAGACATTGCGGTTTGTGTCAACCATCAAGGCAACGGCATCGGCACCACAATCGTCAAACAGCTACTCACCCACATCCATACAACCGCCCCCAGCAACGCCTTTGTCGGCCTGTTCGCAGCAAACAAGGCAAAACGCTTCTATGAACAGTTCGGCTTTATCGCAAATCTGGGTCTAAACGGAATGTATCAGGTTCAGAACAGCGTAGCGAATTGCTGATATGTCTTATGCTGTATTCTCTAAACGATAAAACATGTTCAAAAGCCTTCTCATTCGCTCAAGGCAACAAAATCGATATAGAGTTCCACCTCATCCTCAACATCAGTAACATGCAGCGCAACAACAATGTCTAACTCGTAGCTTTCGCGCGTGACGGTGGTTGCGGCCGTGCCTTCCACGCGCCCAGGTGACACAAGCGTTGCGCTCACGACAAAGCTCTGCGCCAGCGTGACGTCCCGAATCGTTAAATCGCCATCCAAATTGAATACAACCTCCTCACCGATCTCAACCGTTTCTGGCAGATCACGAACGCCTGTAGGTGAAAATGTGATCGCGGGATAAGCGACTGATTCGAGGACCGTTCTGCGGACGGCAAGCGTGCGAACCATGTTATCAGTTGAAAACGTATTCGCATCAATGCGGATCTCGTCAAGTTGCGCCGCATTAAGCGCGGATGGTGAGAACGAAAATGAGCCAGAAACCTGATCTGTCGTGCCAACAACAGTCACGCGGGTTCCATCACGCCAACCTGTCTCCGAGCTTTTCAATGTCTCATCTAGCTCAAAACGGGCGCTTGATTCCTCAGAAACGATCCTGTAGTCAGCCAAGACCCAATCATCTGCGGCTTGATCGTCATCTACATTCTCAGGGGCAATCACAACCGTCGGCTCCGCAACAACTGCCTTTGTTACCATCATTTTGGGAGATTCTGTGGGGCTGTTATCAGATTGAGGGTCGGTGTCTTGAGTTTGCTGGCAAGCACCCAAGCCGATCAGGACAAACATCATCAGGAAAATCGAGCTTCGTTTCAGTTGCATCGTAGACACCCCTTAAAGAATGGTTTTGGCATTAAAGTTGCGTCATTGTAGCGTCACCCCAACTGATTAGGGCAAGATTGAATGCGCGTCTGATGGATCGAATACTAAAAACAGGCCTACTCATCCTGAGCAGGATCAGAAAAGGGCTTGATCTTACGACCAAGCCCTTTTTATAATCGGCCGAAAAGCCAACCGATCCAACCTGTTATTCGCCCTGCAAATTCTCGAAAATACCAGCCGCGCCCATGCCGCCACCGATACACATCGTGACCATGCCGTACTTGCCGCCGCTGCGCTTCATCTCATGAATGAGCTGCGTCGTCAGCTTTGCGCCCGTGCAGCCGAGCGGGTGACCCAGTGCAATTGCGCCACCGTTGACATTGACCTTTTCCGCGTCAAGCCCCACCTCACGAATCACAGCCACAGCTTGGGCCGCAAACGCTTCGTTTAGCTCAATCACGTCGATCTCATCAAGCTCGATACCTGTGCGCTTGAGCACTTTTGGAATCGCCTTGATCGGGCCAATGCCCATAATCTCAGGACGCACGCCAGCCACAGTGTAGCCGACAAACTTCGCCAGTGGCTTCAGTCCCAGCGATTCAGCCAGCGAGCGTTCCATAATCATGACAGCCGCCGCACCGTCGCTCAACGGCGACGAGTTGCCAGCGGTCACGCTGCCGCCCAGCTTAAAGACGGGGCGCAGTCTGCCCAGCCCTTCGGCCGTCGTGCCAGCACGGAAATGCTCATCTGTATCAAACGTTATCGTCTGACGCTCAAAGCCACCTTCTGGGTTATAGCTGACTTCTTCAACTTCAAGCGGCACGATTTCTTCTTTGAACTTGCCCGCTTGCTGTGCCGCCCACGCACGACGATGGCTTTCGGCCGCAAATTCGTCCTGCTCTTGGCGGCTCACGTTGAATTCGCTTGCCACGTTTTCGGCCGTGTAGCCCATGCCCATGTACACTTCTGGAATTTCTTCCACAATGGTTGGGTTGAGCGACATGCGGAACCCTGTCATCGGGACAAGGCTCATTGTTTCTGCGCCGCCTGCGATAATCACGTCAGCGCCGTTGGCGATGATGCGTTCGGCCGATTGTGCGATCGTTTGCAAGCCGCTTGAGCAAAAACGGTTGACCGTCATGCCCGGCACGTCGTTGGGAAGACCTGCGAGGAGGGCGATTGATCGGCCGAAGTTCAGCCCTTGCGCTCCTTCTGGCATCGCACACCCCACGACCAAATCATCAACCAAGGTTGGATCAATGCCCGTTTCGTCTATCAACGCCTTAACCGCCGCCGCCATCATGTCGTCTGACCGATAGTTGCGCGTCACGCCTTTTTTCGCTTTACCAATTGCCGTCCGTTTAGCGGCAACAATTACTGCTTCTCTGGTCATAATTTAACTCCTTGTGTAACAAAGAGTAAAACGTAAAACGTAGTGCGTAAGTTCGCATCCTCACGTTTTACGGATTACGTTTTAATTGCGCAGTGGTTTCCCTGTCTGCAACATATGCATAATGCGATTGCGTGTCTTTTCTTCACCGAGCAGCGAGAGGAACCCTTCGCGCTCTAGGTCAAGGATGTGCCATGGGTCAACCCATGTGCCTGCGCTAAGGTCACCGCCGCAGAGCGCCCACGCCACTTTGCTGCCCACAAGCACATCATGGTCGCTGGCATAGTTGCCCCAACGGAAGCTCTTAAGCCCCATCAGCAACGTGTAGTAGAACTCTTTACCAACTGCGTACAGCTTTTTGACCTCGGGTGGACGTGCGCCCGTTTGAACCAGCGCCAGCGCCAGCTCTTTTGCCTTTGCCAAACGATGCTCCGTGTTGAAAACGAGCATGTCATCATCGCGCAAATAGCCCAAATCGCGTGCTTCCCATGCACTTGTTGCCACTTTTGCGGTCGCAACGTTGGTGAAAATTTCTTGCAAAACGGGCAATACGTCGCTGTTTGCCGTTTCCATGACGGGGTTAATCTTGCGTTCAACAAGTTCTTTCAAACCGCCGCCCGCTGGAATCACGCCGACGCCAACTTCGACCAAGCCCATATAGGTTTCGTGGTCTGCGACTGACGCCCAGCTACCCATGACCATTTCAACACCGCCGCCAAGGGTTCGCCCTTGTGGTGCGGTGATGACTGGTTTCGGTGCGTGCTTCATCCGCATTGTGGTTGTTTGCAGATTTTTGATCTGCTGGTCAAGCACATCCCACATACCTTGTGCAGCCGCAATGCCAACCATTGCGATGTTTGCGCCAACGCAGAAATCTTTGGCGTCGTTGCCAACAACCAGCGCGTCAAAGTCTGTTTCGAGACGATCAAGCGCGATGTTGACCATGCTGGTCTGATCGGCGTCAATCGCATTCATTTTGCTGTGGAACTCGACAATCGCAACGCCGTCGCCCATGTCGCGCACGCTGGCGGCGTCATTTTTCTCAACAACGTCAGTGCCAGACAACACAAAGAAGTGTGCGCCCTGTTTGATGTCGCTATAGTTGCCGCTGTCCCAATCGTAGTAGCCGTTTTCTGAGTAGAAGCTGCTCTTGCCGCTGGCGAGCATGTCCTTAACCCAAGCTGCAACCTCATGACCTGCCGCTTCCATCGCCTCAACCGTTTCGGCCACGCCAAGCATGTCCCAAATTTCAAAGGGGCCTGCTTCGTGGGCAAATCCCCAGCGATTGGCATCGTCGATGTCTTTCAAGCTGTGCGCAATTTCTTGTGCAACATAGGCTGAGTAAGCTAGGTTGTAATAGGTTGTTTCGCGAACGTAGTTGGCAGCGCGATCGTCAAATTGGAACAGCGCCTTCATGCGCTCGCCTAAATCTTTGATTTTGCGGACTTTGCCAACTGACTCAAAACGTGCCTTTGGCGCAACTTCGTATTCCATCGTGTCGGTGTTGAGCGTCATGAAAACGCGCTTGCCGTCGATTTTACCTTTTTTATAGTAGCCTTGGCCTGTTTTGTTACCCAGCCACTTGCGTTCCATCATCGAGTCAACCACTTCTTTGGCGCGATTGTCACGCAGAACCCCGCGATAGGGATCGTGGGCGATGGCGTCGTAGAGGTTGTTGTTGACGTGGTACATCACGTCGAGGCCAACGAGATCGGTGAGGCGGAAACTGGCTGTTTTCGGCCGACCAACCAGCGGCCCCGTAATCGCATCCACTTCAGCAACGGTGTACCCGTTCTCCAGTGCGTGATTGGCAGCATAGGAGCCAGCAATCGCGATGAAGCGGTTGGCAATAAAGTTGGGGGTGTCTTTGCAGACGACGACGCCTTTGCCGAGTGTGTTTCGGCCGAAATCAACTATAAAGTCCAACGCCGCTTGACTCGTCCACTGCGTCGGAATAATCTCCAGCAATTTCAAATAGCGTGGCGGATTAAAAAAGTGCGTTCCCATAAAACGCGCCTGAAAATCTGCGCTGCAATCCTCAACAATCTGTGTAATTGGAATGCCAGAGGTATTTGAGCTAACGATCGCCGTTGGCTTGACAATTTTTTCCAGTCGCGCCATTAGATCTTTCTTTGGCTGCAACTGCTCAATAATCACCTCAACCACCCAATCGCAATCGGCCAGTTTTTCAAGGTGATCTTGTGTATTGCCCAATGTCACCATTGACGCGCGTTCTTTGTTGGCAAAATTTGCGGGACGCGACTTGAGATTACGCTTGTGCAAGCTCTCAACAATCGCGTTACGACCCGCAACCGTGTCCTTGTCCGGCATTGGAATGTCAAGCAGGACAACCGGAATCCCAACGTTGGTCAAATGGGCAGCAATACCGCCGCCCATTGTGCCAGCTCCGATAATGCCAACCTTCTCAATTCTAAAATTCATGCATTAACTCCTGAATCAAATCGCAAATATGCGGAAAACAACTTTTCTCACACGTTGCGCTTACTTTTATCTTCTTATGTTTGATCGCTACTAAATAGACGAGACCTATGGCCTGATTTGTACTAGTAAGCCCGATGGCAAGGATCGTCACCTACTCTAAACATAGGTCCGATGTGCCAAAGTGACCACCTTGTGACATTAGGAGACACAAATGAGAACAAATACCACCTACTTTTCTAACGTTGTAAACACGATGCTTGTCATTGCACTGCTCTTATCAAACTTTGTGATGGCGGGTGCTGTAGAAGCAGCCACACCACCCTTGTCAGGCAGCGGAACCGCAACAATCGACGGCGTATTTTCGCCTGGCGAATGGGCGAACGCTGGCTCAAAGCAGTTCTATATCAACAATTTTTACCCTGGCCCTGGCGTTCTTATGACGCTGTACGTGATGAACGATCAAAACAATGTTTACTTTGCCCTTGAACATGCGGGCGGCGGTGCGGGCTTATATTACTCGGAAGGTGCAAACATTTCGCTTGACCGCAATCGCTCACACGTTGTGCCAGATATTGGAGATGACCAGTGGGATTTATTCACGGGCATTTTCCCGCCAACGGGTCAATATGTAACTACGTTTGACGATCAACGCATCACAGCTTGTAATCCTAATTCATACTGCACTGCGACGTCAGATACCGCACTTGGCGGCACGCTGGATGGGTCGGGCGCAATTGCCAATGACGGCACACGTACCGTCTACGAATTCTCACACCCACTCAACACCAGTGACAACGCGAACGATGTCTCACTAAAACGCAGACGCCGACGCAGCCGCATCAAAATCTCAGGTCTCGTCACGATTAACGCCAGCCCTATACAGTTACAAGCACAAGGCGAGATTCCTGTGACGCGGATTAAGATTAAGTAGAAAAGTGCCAAGTGAAAAGTTGAAAGTGTGGTGTATGCACTATTTTTCACTTTCCGCTTTTCACTTTTCACGCTTACGACGCACAGTTTGTGGTCGTATTCAGATTCACATCTTCCTCTACGCTAGTTCGCGGCGCGAATAGCCGAGCAACACACGGGCCACAATGAGCTGATTGATTTGGCGCGTGCCTTCATAAATCTCGTTGATTTTCGCGTCGCGCATCCATTTCTCAGCCAGCGTTGTGCGTGAATAGCCGATTGGGCCAAGCAGCTCAACCGCCTTTTGCGTCACCCATGTGACCGCTTCACCCGCACGATATTTGCACATGCTGGCTTCCATCCGATTGCTTTCGCCATGCGCCATCATGCCCGTCGCCTTGAGAGTCAACAACCAAGCCGCCTTGTATTGCGCCTCCATCTCAACCAAATCTGTTTCAACGGAGGTCCACAGGTGGCGTGGTTTGGTGTAATCGGGTTTGATACCTTGTGCCGCCAGCGTTTCTTGTGCAAACTCAAGCGCAGCACGGCAGACGCCCATTGCGCTTGCGGCAACGGCTGGACGAGACGCATCAAACGTTTTCATCGCGCCTTTGAACCCTTTGTTGCCGCCCTTCTGACGCACTTCGGCGCTGCCTAACAGGTTGTCAAAAGGAATCCGCGCATCTTGGAAGGACAACGAGACGGTATCGCTGGCACGAATGCCTAGCTTGTGCTCTTGTTTCGCGATGGAAACGCCAGCCGTATTGCCTTCAACCACAAATGATTTGATACCTGCGCGGCCTGCGTCTGGATCAATTGTTGCCCAAACGACACATAGCCCGTTCGACTCATCTAACGACAGTTTGCCGTTGGTGATGAACACTTTTTCGCCGTTCAGAACCCATTCGTTTGTTTCGGGGTCGAGCACGGCGGTGGTACGCATGGAGCTATTGTCTGAGCCAGCGCCCGGTTCGGTAATCGCCATTGCGCCCCATTTTGGTTCGCCTTCTGTCCATCGGCCGAAAAAGCGGACTTTCTGCTCCGTTGTCCCAACGGCCGAAATCGCAGAGCCACCCAGATTAGGATGCGGCAAACACAAATATTGCCCCGCATCTCCCCAACTCATCTGCTCAATCATCATCATGATGCCGAGGAATGAGTAATCTGCCCGTGGTTTCTTTACTTTGCCGTTTCCGTTGCTTGAGCCGTTGCTATTTTTCTGCAACTGCGCAATGCGTCCCTTCATGTCGCTTTTGATAAACGGCCACACCATATTGACAAAATTATCGGGGCGCTGGTGTTCGTTCTCATCTAAATCGCGAGAAAATGGGCGCATTGCCTGTTCAGCAACCATTTTGTTCATCTGGTACTGATTCAGAATTGCTTGTGGGATTTCAAAACTTATCATAATTTTTAATAAGGATGAGGGCGGAAGGATGAAGGATGAAAAAGAGTCTTCATCGTTACGCGCCTACTTACTTTTTACTTTGCGCACCATCGTTACGAGGATAGCCATGAGTTCGTCGGCTTCTTGCAACAAGGCTGCGAGCTTCTTTTCAGAAACAAGATTGCCTTCAATCAAGAGTTCCATCCAGTAGCTGCTCTCTTCAAGTTCTTGCATGCCACCTTATTTTTAATAAGGATGAGGGCGGAAGGATGAAGGATGAAAAAGAGTCTTCATCGTTACGCGCCTACTTACTTTTTACTTTGCGCACCATCGTTACGAGGATAGCCATAAGTTCGTCGGCTTCTTGCAACAAGGCTGCGAGCTTCTTTTCAGAAACAAGATTGCCTTCAATCAAGAGTTCCATCCAGTAGCTGCTCTCTTCAAGTTCTTGCATGCCACCTTATTTTTAATAAGGATGAGGGCGGAAGGATGAAGGATGAAAAAGAGTCTTCATCGT
>JBMZDF010000116.1:0-13698 GCA_049614105.1 Promineifilaceae bacterium (SeqCode) | reverse complement strand
GTCGCCGTTGGCGCGTCTCCGTTAGAAAAGCTGGTTAATTTTTCGTCAATGATTATATGTTTCCTACTTAGCGAAGATTCTTAGATTTTGTTATTGCACTGTTTTGTCCAGATCGCTACCATCCGAAGATGGGACTGGCACTGAATCTTAACCGCGACGATGATCTCGCCCTTTATCGACAAATTGCAGAGCAACTGCGCACGCAAATCCAGCAGGGACGGTTGCCTGCTGGTACGCGGCTGCCAACTTTAAGACAGCTTTCGGCCGAACTGAGCGTAACTCGCCTCACCGTCCAAAATGCCTACAGTGAGCTACAGGCAGACGGCCTGATCGAGAGCATTGTCGGGCGCGGAACCTTTGTCAGCCAAGAAGCGCAGCCCGAAAAACTGCCGCGCCCCGTTGCCGAAGCATTTAACCCTGAATCAATGCTGGGCGATCTGCATCATCTGATGCACGTGCGCGTTGTGCGTAAATTGGTCTCGAACCAGCCCGATAGCTCGTTGTTTCCCGTTGACGAATTTTGGGCAAGCCTGATGGCGATTCGCCCCGATGGTCAGGAACTGCTGGGCTACGGGACACCGATGGGGGATAGTCAGCTGCGGGTTGAGTTGGTCAAAATGATCAGCGAGATAGGGATTGCCAGTTCGCCCAGCCAACTGTTGATTACAAATGGGGCGATGCACGGCATTGATTTAGCCGCACGCGGGCTAGCGCGTGCGGGTGATGTGGCGTTGGTTGAGGAACCGACTTTTCTGGTGCTGCATAATTTGCTCAAAGAACAGGGTATTCGGTTGATTGCCGTGCCGATGGATGAGAATGGGCCGAAGCTGGATGTGTTGCAGCGTATTTTGCTGCGTGAACGGCCTCGGTTTTATTACACGATGCCGAATTTTCACAATCCGACGGGGATCTGTTTTTCGGCCGAACACCGCCGCGCCATTCTCGATCTTTCAATTAAACATAACTTTACGATTGTTGAGGATGATGCTTATAGTTTGCTTGCTTACGATGCGCCGCCGCCGCCGTCGCTGGCGGCGCTGTCAATTCGGCCGAATGTCCTCTACATCAGCAGCCTCTCCAAAATGCTGCTCCCCGGCTTGCGTATCGGTTTCATGTCGGGCGACGCTGAACTGATTGAGCAAATTATGCGTATCCGTCAGCTCTCTGATTTGAGCGGGTCGCCCCTCATGCAGCGTGCCGCCGCCCATTTTCTCAAAAGCGGCGGTTTCAAACGCCACCTCAAACGTGTGATTCCCGTCTATCGTCAAAAACGCGACACGTTGGTACTAGCGCTTCAGCGCTACATGCCGCCTTTTGTAAGCTGGACGCATCCTGTTGGCGGGTTCTGCCTTTGGCTCACGATGCCCCGCCTGTTTGAATCGGGTGAGCTGTATCGCATCGCTCTTGAACAAGGGATTGCCTTTGCCGCTGGCGAAGCGTTCCTCTCACGTCCCACCGAACAAGAACATTTACGTCTCAGTTATGGCAATCAATCCCGTGAGGGCATCTATGCAGGTGTCGAACAGTTGGCGCAAATTATCCGTCATCGTGCGAGGTAGGCGGGACACAAAAAGTTTCGAGCAATAAACCTCAGAAGTTTGAAATTATCCATGCTGTATGAATAAAAACTTCTGAGGCGTTTGTGGCGCACTTAATTATGGGTGTGTTTCATTTGAGTCAAGAGCGTTGGCTGAGCCTGTCGAAGCCAGAGCGACAAACTACTACGACTTCGGCAAGCTGCTACGACTTCGACAAGCTCAGTCTACGTTATCATTACCAACCCATTTGAAACACACCCCTTAATGATAAATTTGTAGATGGCAAAAAAAAACGGCGCTGACATAAGTCAGCGCCGCTGTGTGTGTGAGGAAGTCATCAGAAGGATTAGATAATTTGTGTTGCCATTTTTGCGATGGTGTCGTAGTTGATAGTGCCTTCGATGGTGTAGATGTTGCCGTCTACTTCAAAGACTGCGATGCTGTATGGGTTGTTCCAATCGCCGAGGTCTTCAACAAGAACTGTGACGCCGTTGATTGTTGTTTCCCAAACGTTTCCTTCGTTTACCAAGTAGTCGTCAAGTGATTGGCCGTTGTTTGAGCTAACAACTAGGTCGATGTACTCACCTGAATCGTTGCCAAAGAGAACTACTAGGTCATCACCGTCTTGGTAGCTGCCTTCAAATTCATAGCCTGCTGGTGCAAGTTGTGCCCAGTTGCTTGTTGCTGGCGCTGTTGGCGCTGGCGTCGTTGGTGCTGGTGTTGTTGGTGCTGGCGTTGTTGGCGCTGGTGTCGTTGGTGTCGTTGGTGCTTGTAATGAGCCAACTTTTGACTGAATCCAGCTATCGTATTCGGTCAGTCGAGCATAAACACCGTACTGTCCTGCAACACCGCAACCTAAGTCGCCACCCCAGCTAACAATCCCAACTTGTACCCAGCTATTGCCGTTAGGAACAATCAGTGGACCGCCGCTGTCGCCTTGGCAAGAATCCGCGCCGCCATTGGCGTACCCTGCGCAAATTGCATCAGGTGTGACCTGGCCGTCATAAACTGCGTTGCATGTTTGTTGGCTAACCATTGGGACATTTACGCCGTGTAGAACGTCCGTTACTTCAATGTTTTGCTCTGGAACACGACCCCAGCCCGTGACTCGTGCCATTGCACCTGCATCGTCAAGCTGTGCGGTTGCATCTGTAATCAGTGCAATTGGCTGGCCTTGTGTAGAAGGGCGTGCTAGTTTGATAAGTGCGATGTCGTTGTCTTGACCGTCGCTATTATTTCCATAGCCTGAGTGGACAATAATTTGTGCGGCTGGAATGCGTTCGCCTGCGTTGCTGCTAAGCGTGTGTCGGTTAATAACGAGGTCAAGTTCGCTTGCGGTCGTATCTTCAACGCAGTGTGCGGCTGTGAGTACCCACTGTGGCGAAATTAATGAAGCGCCGCAGATGTGTGCTTGGTAGCCGTTATTTTGCCCGCGTTCTGCGAGTGAGACCATCCAAGGTTGTTGTCCTTGTTGAGCGGGCGTTTTGCCCGTGTGTTCTTGTGTGTGTTGTGTATTGTTGCCTGCTTGACGGCGTACAATGTTTGTCGGATTACTCAATCCGCTAGCCAACAGGGCCACTGTGGCGAAAAGAATCATCAATCGAATTAGGTATTTGCTAGTAGTGCTCATCTGTTGGTTACTCCGTGTCTTGTTTAACTTGTTGAACAAATGATAAAACAAGATAGGGGCCAGCACATCGGGCGAGAGATGGAGTTGGTTCTGGACCTTTTGACCTAGATGATTACGGGAAGGGGGAGTGGGAATGCTGAATATTGAATAATGAATGATGAAATGAAGGAGGAAAACGGGATAAGAGACGAAATTTCCGCTTACTGTTGGATGTTTTGCATTTGCGCAAGCTTTTTGGCGATGAATTGGCGTTCGATGTTGTTTTTGGCGAGCGGGAGGGCGGTTTGGAGGGTGCGGTGAGATTCGGCCGAATTTCCCATCCTCATCAACATATCAGCCCGCGCCAAATGATACGCCGCTTTCCCACCCAACTCATCTACCAATGGGTCAAGCAGCGCCAACCCATTTGCTGGCCCGCGTCCCAAGGAAACAGCAACCGCCTGATTCAGCCGCACAATTGCATTGTCCTGAAAACGCAACAGTTCACTATAAAGGAAAGAGATTTGCAGCCAATCGGTGTCGGCGCTCTGTTTCGCCTCGGCGTGCAGGGCGCTGATGGCCGCCTGTAATTGATACGGGCCAACCGCCCGCATGTGCAGCGCTTTATCGACAAGGGCGATCCCTTCTTGGATCATGCGTTGATTCCAACGGGCGCGATCTTGGTCAGACAACAGAATCAAATGCCCTTCAGCATCTGTGCGTGCAGGGCGTCGCGAATGGTGCAGCAGCATAAGCGCCAACAAGCCGAGCACCTCAGCATATTGCGCATCGCTGACATCGGTGCGCTTTTGCCGAACCAGCCGTTCCAAAATACGACAGAGATAAATAGCGTTGTCGCATAAATCATGTCGAATCAGCGCCTCACCTGCTGTGGCATCATAGCCCTCGGTGAAAATGAGGTAGATCACAGCAAGAACACCCTCGATTCGTTCCGTGAGTAAATGGGCAGGTGGCACATAGTAAGGAATGCCCGCCTGTTTGATTTTGCGCTTGGCGCGAACGAGTCGCTGCGCCATTGTCGATTTGGTTGTTAGAAATGCGGTCGCGATCTGTGAGGTTGTGAGGCCCCCCAAAGTGTGCAGCGTCAGAGCTACCCGCTGCTCGGTTGGCAGCGCAGGATGACAGCAGGTGAACATGAGTTTGAGCCGTTCATCTGGAATGTCAGTGAAACTGTCAAAATTTTCCTCGACCTCTAGCTGGGCAGGGGGCAGGGTCGCGGGATCTTGTGGGTCGAAACTGAGCGTGCGATGGTGGCGAATACGATCGATCGCTTTGCGTTTTGCCGTGAGGGTCAACCATGCGCCAGGCTTGGGTGGGATGCCTTTTGCCTGCCATGCTTTCAGTGCTGCCTCAAACGCATCTTGCAACGCCTCCTCAGCTAGCTCGAAATCGCTGAAATGTTTGATGAGTGAGGCTAGAATGCGACTATATTCTTGTTGATAAACTTGGTAGATCGCGTCTTTAGTCGTGGTCATTGAAGAGAAAGATAGCTGCGGGTTTAGCTTGAGGATGCACTTTGATTATAGAGGAAGGGCGTATCGAACGTAAAATGTGAAGCGAATGATTGTTGTTCAAGACGCTTCACGCTTTATGCCTTATCAATCTCACTTGACGTTCCGCAATTCGTAGGTTCCGTGCATGTCGATATATTGTAGCCAACTGCGAACGGTCATTTGGCCCAGATCGTTGTGCTCAATAATTTTGGTGGCGATGTTTGGGACGCTTGTTAGCTGCTCGACGATTGTGAGCGTTTCTTGGCGCGTTTGGGTAAATTCGCTGCCGAGCGTTGTTAGGGCGGCTTCGGCCGATGGGCAATAACGATCATGTTCATCCATATTAAGCGGTGCGCCCAGTGCTGCTTGGAGCCGCTTCTGGCTCCAGCGTTCGATGCCGATGACATGACGGAGTTGTTCGCGGTTGGTTGGGTTGTTTTCGGCCGAAGTCACCAACTCAACAATCGACTGATGACTGCTGCGCAATTCTTGCGTCAGACTCGCCACAGTTTTGTTTCTTGCACTACGATCGACCATCAGAACACGAAAAAGTTTGCCAGTAATACTTGCCATAATAATTGCTCCTTAATTTTGGAGGCGTAAGCAAATTTGCCTACGCCCTACTGTCTAGGACAGCCCGCCTCTTTTTTAGTAGCTCATAACGGGGCGAATTTCAACGCTGCCATACGGCGCGGTTGGACATTTGCCCGCCCATTCGATTGCTTGATCGAGGTTGTCGCATTCGATTAAAACATAGCCGCCAAGCTGCTCGGTTGTTTCTGCAAATGGCCCGTGGGTTGTTATCGCGCTGCCGTTATGCACGCGAACGGTGGTTGCGGCTGCGGTTGGCTGCAAGCCCTCGGCGCTGAGGAAAACGCCCGCCTCGGCCATGCTTTGAATGTAGCTGTTATACGCTTCAATTGATTGGTCGATATCCGCTTGAGAATAGTCTGTGACGGCCGATTCGTTGGTATAAATTAAAAGCATGTATTTCATTGTTTGATCTCCAATTAAGTTTTGAATTTGGTGACTAGCAGTTTTGTTGGCTAGTTATTAACACTACGGATTGTGATCGACAAAATCGACAGGCAATTTGGACAATTTCAAAAATTGCTCAAATTGCTTGTCGATCTCGTTAAATAGCGCTTTTGTGAGGGTGTACAACGCGCCCTTATTCTTGATGCACACAAATTCCAGTCAACAAGTTTGGTCGTTGTGCCGCCTCCCACCACATTTGCTGACCGTCGCTGATTACTTCGATTGAGCCGAATTGGCTGGTGCAAAGAACGGTTGCGCCGAGTGTGGCGAAGCTTTTCAGCACGTCTGGATGTGGATGCCCAAAGCGGTTGTTTTCACCTGCGGAGATCACAACGATTTGGGGGTTGACCGCTTCTAGGAAGGCGGGCGTGCTGGATGTGCCAGAGCCATGATGGCCTGCTTTGTAGACAAGTGATTGGAGGGGGACATCGCGGGCGAGGATTTCATTTTCGGCCGAAACCTCCGAATCACCCGTCAACAGCAGCGAGAACTCCCCATACAAAAGCCGCATCGAAACTGAATTGTTGTTACGCGACTCATCACTCAACGTCTCCCCTGGATGCACAATCTCTAACTGCACCCCATCCTCAATTGTAATAAGCTGACCCGCCCGCACTGGTTCAGGAGATAAATTTTGCATCTGGGCTTCGTCCAGCATCGCGGCATAAGCCCCAGCTACATTCTCATGCAGCCCATCAACAAGCAACCGCCCAACACGATAGCGTTCCAGCACCTTCGGAATTCCCGCCACGTGATCCGCATCAGGATGCGTCACAATCACAATATCGATGTCACGATCCCAAAAGGGAACGGCACGCCCAAGGTGGCTGCTCATCACGGAAGGAAAATAGCCCCCATCGATCAAAATCTGCCGCCCCGATGGGGTTTCGATCAAAGTGGCATCCCCTTGCCCGACATCGAAAAATGTCACGTGCAGCATCCCGTCAGGTTGCGAACCATGCCAGCCAAACACGAGCAACGCAGCAAGCGCAGACCCACCCGCCAACGAACGCTCAGGCACGTTGACCATGACGCGCTCCCAAATTTCGATCTGCCGTTCGACGTCCTGAAAGTGATACCAGCTAAGTGTTGCGATTGTGAAATAGAGTGTGCTGGCCGAAAAGGTAGAAATCTCAACGGGGAGAGAGGCATAAGGAACACGCGCCAGAAGCTCGATTGTCGCAGTTGTGTAGCGCAGCGGTAGCCAAACCAGCCAGCCGAATAGCTGCCCCAACGGTTCAAACGCCGTTCCGATCAAGGTTGCTAAACTGCCCAAAATCATGATGAGGGGCTGAATTGGCACGATAAGCAGGTTGGCAAAGATGCTTATCAACGATACTTGCTCAAAGTGCCATGCAACCAGCGGCAGGGTTAGAAGCTGGGCGCTGATCGACATTGCGAGGATCGTAATAAACTGCTCGGCGTAACGTTTGACAAACTGCTCGCTTGTCCACGCTTGGAGCTGTTTTTTCAGCCAGCCGCTAAAAGGTTCCGTATAAAGAATGATGCCGAGCGTGGCGGCGAAACTGAGCTGGAAACTGACGGAGGTGAGATAGGTTGGATCATAAGCGGTTAGCCCAAACGCAACGAGGCCTAGAATCGCCAGCGAGGAGGTACGTCGACCGAGCCAAACCTGCCCAAACAAATAGGCCAAGCTCATGATAGTGGCTCGGATGACGGCCGCTTTGAGACCGACAAGCACCGCATAGACGATCAGCACAATGGCCGTGAGCGCAAGCGCCCGTTTGGGCGTTGTGAATAGCTGGGCCAGCCCCAAGACGAGCAGCATAATGATGCTGACGTGGAAGCCCGATACAACAATGGTGTGGGCTAAGCCGACGGTGCGATAATCATCGAGCAACGTTTTGGTGAGGGCGCTGCGGTCGCCAAACAGCATGGACTGTAGGACGCCTGATTCGGGGGCGGGAACAATGGTTGTGATGGTGTCATTGGCGTTGTTTTTGAACTGGAGCAGGGAGGCGTAGAGTGGGTTGCCTTGATTTTCGGCCGAAACCCGCACCCGCCGCGCGTTCATCGTGCTGTAAATGCCTTCACGCGCCAAGAATTCCTTGTAGCTAAATTCGGGCGATTCAAACGGCGTCTCCAATTTTCCCGTGACGCTAACTTGCGACCCATAGGCAATTTCAGGAAACCGTAAGGTTCTGACCAACACAACCCCCTCCACCGTTTGCATCACCCCCTCTGGATTTTCAAGCGTTCGCACCTTAACTGCGTCAACGTTAACCCGCAAATTGATAAAAGTGTCGCGTACATCTGGCTCTGCTAGCACCTTGCCAACAAGCGTAACAGAACGCGGCTTATCGTTCAGATGCACAATATGTTGTGGACTCAGTGCTGGGTTTGCCAAATGCGCTCGCAGCACGCCCATACAAAACAAGCTTAAACAGGCGAAAAGTAAGTGTGAAGACGGTTTGAGCTTGCGCAACCCGTAGGAAATAAGAAAAGATAGGAAAGATGCACCCGCCCATGCCCAATTTGGTAAAGACGCCCCCCATGTTGTGTCAGAAAACCATAGCCCAACCAGCCAAAAAATTGTCAAATAAATGTAAAACACAGCTAACCCTCAGTTCCCTCAAATGTGCGAATCGCAAAGCGTAAACAAAGTTTACTAAGCTGCAAACCTTACGGAAATTTATGCGATTTTCACCGTGATCCGTGTTGATCGACACGCTAGTTTACATCGACCTTACGATTCGTATGCTATATTGTTTATCGTAAGGTTAATGATACTTTGTCTTCTCAAAACAAAGTTTTATACCAAGCACGTGCAGTCAATTGTATTGCATGATTCATTAGGAACCAATGTCCATTATGGGCAAACAGGGTGTTGAAAATACTGACGGGCATCAATCCCATAAATAAAGCCCGCCGACAGTTATTCGATTAATCAGATTTTCAATAGGACTTGAAATCCTAGCAGTTCCGTTCGACGAACGAGTTACCAGGGTGTGAGCCGTTCCCTTTAGGCAAATTTAAGTTATCAGGAGTGAATTGGTATGGCAGACTCAATAGCCGATATCGAACGTATTATGGCCGTAGATGACAACCCGTATACACTGCGGATTGTCGAAGTTGCGCTCAGCAAAGCAGGATTTGAAGTTCAAACAGCGAACTCTGGGCAAGAAGCACTGAACCTCATTCAACGATCTGGTATTCCACATCTTGCCATCGTTGATCTTAATATGCCTGGCATGGATGGCTTCCAATTCTGCAAGGCTGTACACCAGTTTAGCGATCTGCCGATTGTTATGTTGACCGCTGTAAACGAAGAAGAAACGGTCATTCGTGGCATCGAAGAATTCGCTGAAGATTACATTGTAAAACCATTTAGCCCCGGTGAATTGGTCGCCCGCGTGCGCCGCGTTTTGCGCCGCATCGGCACATTCTCCTACACACTCGACCCAATCGTACAGGTTGACGAGCGTCTACAGGTAGATTTCCCTGGTCGTAAAGCGATTGTTGAAGGGGAAAAAGTTTCTCTTACCCCAACCGAAGCGAAGCTGCTCTATTTGTTGATGCGTAGCGCTGGGCGCGTTGTTACAACCGACTTCTTGCTGCGTCGCCTCTGGCCGCTTGAAGAAGCGTATGAAGATCGCCTGCACGTGCATGTGCATCGTTTGCGTCGCAAGGTTGAGAAAAATCACAAGAAACCAAACTATGTGATTTCAGAGCGCGGTACTGGCTACACATTTCCTGCGCGAGTAACAGCCTAACCAACCGAATAGGCTGTAGAATAAGTTTTGCGAAAGGGCGTTTGCTGGTTAACGGCAGGCGTCTTTTTGATCACCTGCCGAGTCGGTTAACATAAAACTCACTTATCGTGAGGAAAGCAAAAAACCATGCTCTGTCAGAGCATGGTTTTGTTGTTGATCAGAAATCAGAGGGGAAATCTTGATGGGGATGAAGGGGAATTATGCGGCAGCGCGGGCTGCTTTCCGACGATTCTTTTTGTAGAGGCGGATGCGGCTTTTGACTGATTTGATGCGCAGGAACAGGAGGAACATGAGGATGAGGGCGAATGAAATCGGCCGAACCAACGCCAATTTACTTGACCAAACCCAAATCCAGTGCGCCACAGCCAGCACGTTAATCACATAGACAAGCTGATGCAGTTTTTTCCAACGCTTGCCCATCGCCTTGATCGACCACTTGTTAGAGGTGACCGCCAATGGAACGAGCAGCAAGAACGCGAGGAAGCCAACAAGTGCATAGTTCTTGAGGAATGCTTCTTCGACAACGGACCCGGCCGAAAAACCGCCGTCCCGAAACCCGAAATCACCGATAAACATCGTCAGATGGATAGCAACAAAGACAAATCCATAGTTGCCCAGCGGCTTTTTGATGATGCCCAGCGATTTCCAGTCAAACAACGTAACAAGCGGCGTCACCGAAAGGGACAGAAACAGGAAGAAAATGGCAACGCGCCCCGTGTAGAATGTCGTTTTGTTGTACCAAACGCTGTCTAAATGCTGCCAGAACCAAATATCCCAAAAGATAAAAAACATAAACACGAGCGCGACAAAGTGCGTGAGCGCACGCAGTGTTTGGCCTTTCTGTTTGTTGTTCCAGCGTGCGCTTTGCACAAAGGCAACAAACCCAACCGCTGCGATCACCGTTGCGATTGTGCCGAAGCGCGAGATATTCTCAACCCAGTGGACGCCAAACCACCAAAGCGGTCGCGAGATGATGAGGGCGGCGAGGGTGATGATTGCACCTGGGATAATTTCCCATTCTTGTACCCAGCTTTTTTGTACAGTTGCTTTTTTAGCCATGATTACCTTTAGAAGTCGACGCTGAGATCCATGCCATCGTAGAGAGCTGCGACCTGTTCTTCGTAGCCGTTGAACATGAGGGTATCAATTCGGCCGAATTCACCGATTCGACGCTCCGTGGCCTGCGACCAGCGCGGGTGCGGAACTTCAGGATTTACATTTGAGAAAAACCCATATTCACGCTCATTGGCTGCCATCCACAGAGAGATTGGCATTTCATCTGTCAGCTCGATACTCACGATTGACTTAATGCTCTTAAAACCGTACTTCCAAGGTACAACCAAACGAATCGGCGCACCATTCTGTGCCAGCAGCGGGTCGCCATAAATACCTGTCGAAAGCATCGTCAAATCGTTCATTGCCTCATCTAAGCGCAACCCTTCGGTGTAGGGCCATTCATAGGGGGAGAACACAGCCTTTTGTCCCGGCAGACGTTCTGGGTCATAAAGCGTTTGGAACTTGACATACTTTGCCTCGGCCGTTGGCTCAACCTTTTTGAGCAAATCACCAAGGCGGAACCCGTCCCAAGGGATGACCATTGACCAACCTTCAACACAGCGCATGCGGTAAATTCGCTGCTCTTGCTGGAATTCGGCCAGCAGCATGTCGATGTCGTACGTGCCCGGGTTGTTTACCATGCCGCTAACTTCGACTGTCCAAGGAGAGGCGACAAAATCTTTTGCGATGCTTTTGACCTGACGCTTGTCGGTGGTGAACTCGTAGTAGTTGTTATAGCTGGTAATTTCTTCATAGGAGGTAGCGGCAAAGCCTAGCTCATCTCCGAAGAAGTTCGAGTTTGTTTCGGCCGAACTCTCCGCTGTTTCAACCACCGTCTCAGCCGCCCCTGCGTCATTATCGACCGTTGTGCTAGGGGTGTTCGTCGATGCTGGTGGCCGTTGGGTTGGGGCTGGCCCTTTGCGCGGGTCGTAGAGAACCTCTGGTCGTGCTGGGCGACAAGCTGCAAGCAATGCGCCACCCGCGATTGCACCTGCCGCTTTAATAAAGTTGCGTCGTTGTTTGTAGAGCGTCTGGTCTGTGACCGCGTTCTCTGATATTTCCCATGATTTCTTTGTTCTGATCAACATAGTCATCCTCAAACTTTAATTCTGTGTACGCACTCTTTGACGGCGGATGCCGCCAATCGCTTACGTGTAGACTTTATTGTAAGTGATATAGCTAACACTTTTATAAAGGAAATATTGTGAGAATGTTACGGGAAATGTGGCCTATACCAGAGGTGGGAGGAGGGGATGGGGTGGATTTCGGCCGAATATTACAGCAATATTACAGCGGATCAGGCCGTCAGATAATCAGCTAAGAACCGAAGCACAGTACCCCGACTTACCTGATGACCTGACAACCTGATAGTCTAAATCACACAATTAAGTCATGGAGCAAGGTAACGGCGCGTGCTGCATCTTCTTCAGCAACAACCGCACTAATAGAGCATTCAGACGACCCTTGTGCAATGGCAAGGACGTTGACCTCGCTCAGCGCCGTGAACACGCGGCCCGAAACACCCGGTTTTCCCCGCATACCTAAGCCCACAACGGTCACAATCGCGACAGGGCGCTGCACGCGCACGCGATCGATGTCGCGGCCCTTGATCTCATCCGCAAACTCAGCCTCAACCCCTGCAATGATGGCGTCAGATGCGCCTGCGGGCGTCACAAAACAGATCGCCTGCTCCGATGATGCTTGTGAAATCAACAGGACGCTAACCTCTTCTTTTGCAACCGCACCAAACAGCCGCGCCGCCACGCCCGGCACACCAATCATCCCTTTGCCTTCAATTGTGAGCATGCGCAAATCTTTGATCGCCGTGACGGCCTTAATCGATCCGTCAACCGTTTCGCGCTCTTTGACAACAATTGTCCCGTCGTGGGAGGGGTTGAACGTGTTTTTGATCCGCAGCGGAATCCCATGCTCAACCACAGGGCGCATTGTTTTGGGATGCAATACCTTCGCCCCATAGTATGCTAACTCGCTGACTTCACGATAGGTTAACTCTGGAATTGAGACGGCGTTTGCGACAACACGTGGGTCGGTTGACATGATGCCGTTCACATCGGTCCAAATCCATACCTCGTCGGCGTCAATAGCATAGCCCAAAATTGAGCCGCTGTAATCGGAGCCACCACGTCCCAGCGTTGTCATCACGCCGTTTTCGTCTGCACCGATAAAGCCAGTCACAACAGGGATCCCGCCGCGTTCCAGAATTGGCAGCAAACGTGCCGCCACTTTTTCTTTGGTTTTAACCAGATCAGGTGCAGCGTTCAGGAAGTTGCTATCGGTGACAATCAGCTCGGTTGCGTCAATCGCTTCGGCATCGTGCCCAATTTCACGCAGGTACGCAGCCAAAATTGGGACGCTCATCTGCTCACCCATGCCGCCGATAGCGTCTAGGGCGCGTGGAGATAGTTCGCCCAGCACGTTGACCGCACGGCACAAATCCTCATAGCGGTCTATTTGTTTATTATTGAGGGCGATAATGGTGTCTTGCTCGTTGGTTAATAGTGTTTTGATCGCCTTTTGATGAATGTCACGCATCATGGTTGCGTTTGTCTGATAAATCTCATCATCCCCCGCTGCCGTGTCGAGTGCGCCATTAAGCAACAGGTCTGTGACCTTAATCGGCTTTGAACCCATGCCAGAGGCGACAACAACAACGTTGCCATGTTGCTCGCGACTGCTCAAGATTAATTCGGCCGTTTTTTTCATCGCCTCGGCACTGCCTACAGACGTGCCGCCAAATTTCATTACAAGTGTCATAAGATTTTCCGTGAAATCAAAGGTAGTAAAAAGTGGCAAGTGTTAAGTGGAAAGCCGTTGCTTTTCACTTTCTGCTTTTCGCTTTTCACTCATAAATAACAAAAAACCTCTTGCTGCTAGGCAAGAGGTAAAATAATCAACGTTTGTACTCTTATCTGCCAGTTCATTTTCCGTCCAGAATTAGCACCTTCCCAAAAGGGGGTTGCTGCGGCGTCGTTGGGCTGGTCCCTAGACCGCTCTGGATAAGAGGATATGTAGCTATTAACAAGGCCATTATAGCCGCCACTTTGGGGTGGGACAACTGCCCGCGTGATATTCTCTTGTGTGTATAATCACCTCAAATGCGTTTGTTTTTGCTAGCGTTATTTCGGCCGAAATACCCTATACTCTATTCCCGACTGAGGATTAACCCAAACACGATACGATGTAAAAAT
>JBMZDF010000115.1:0-13716 GCA_049614105.1 Promineifilaceae bacterium (SeqCode) | reverse complement strand
TCATGTCAGATGCGTTCAACTCTATAGGTCCAAGACAACAAAAAGAACTCTTTATTATTTTAAGGAATAAATAAATGGAAAAAGTAGTCATTATTGGTGCAGGGTTTGGCGGTTTGTCAGCCGCAAACGCATTGGCTGGAAAAAATATCGACGTGTTGTTAATCGACCGAAATAACTACCATGCATTTCTGCCGCTACTTTATCAGGTCGCGGCGGCCGAAATTGAAGCAGGGCAAATTGCGCAGCCCGTACGCAGCATCATTTCTAACCACGACAACCTCGACTTTATGATGGCAACCGTGACGGGCATCGATACCGATGCCAAACTTGTGCAAACCTCCGTTCGGGAGATCGCCTATGATTATTTGATTTTGGCGATGGGAACGACGCATCATTTCTTTGGCGTTGCTGGGGCTGAACAGTTTGCCTTCCCGCTCAAGACGATTACACAAGCGCAGCGGATGCGCGACCATATTTTGCTGCGTTTTGAGGAAGCAGCGGCCGAACTGGATGCAGCACGCCGCCGCGAACTGCTCACGTTTGTTGTTGTCGGTGGGGGGCCAACGGGGGTTGAATATGCAGGTGCGTTGCAAGAATTGATTAGCACACCATTGCGGCGCGACTTTCCTCATTTGGATATGGATGAGGAGGTACGTGTGGTTTTAATTGAAGGGTCGGCGAAAATTTTGAGCATGTTCAAGGAGCAGTTGGGCGACTATGCACAGAAGCGGCTGGAGCGTATGGGGGTTGAGGTGATTACTGAGGCGTTTGTGACGTCAGTTTCGGCCGAATCTGTAACGCTGGCCAACGGTGACGTCCTCCCAACGCACACGGTTGTTTGGACCGCTGGCGTCAAGGGCGAATCCTTAGCCGAACGCTGGGAGCTGCCAACGCGCCGCAACGGGCAGGTTCCCGTGACGCCTGTGCTGCAAGCCCCTGAGCTAGCCGAGGTATTTGTGATTGGCGACTTGGCCTATTTTGAGCAGGATGAGGAAGCGTTGCCAATGCTGGCGCAGGTTGCGATGCAGCAAGGAAAAGTAGCGGCCCGAAACATTTTGAGCCTACAAACAAACGCTGCTCTGAGCACGTTCCGTTATGTTGACAAAGGGTCGATGGCGACGATTGGCCGCAATGCGGCTGTTGCTGAGGTCGGCGGCTTTGCGTTTAAGGGCTTTGTTGCGTGGCTGCTGTGGCTATTTATCCATATCGCTTATCTGATTGGCTTTCAGAATAAGCTGGCCGTGCTGTCTAATTGGGCGTGGGATTACTTTTTCTATGAGCGGGTGGCGCGGTTGATTATGGTGAATTCGGCCGAACGGCCATCAACATAGCACGGTGATTTTGAAACCCAACGCGCCAAGTTCTCTATAAATCCATCACGTTCCGAATTGGCTCAAAATCAGGCACTTCATCATCATAGATGATGGTGTACCGATAGCCTTGCTCCGTGAGGAAGCGCTGACGGTTAGCGGCAAAATCTTGGTCGGAGGTATCTTTGCTGACCAGCGTGTACATGTGGGCCAGCGTGTCGTCTGCTTTGGGGCGCAAGACACGACCCAGACGTTGCGCCTCCTCCTGACGACTGCCAAACGTGCCTGAAAGCTGAATCAGCACATTGGCATCGGGCAGGTCAATGCTGAAATTGCCAATTTTACTGACAACAATCGCGTTTGTTTCTCCATCGCGAAACGCCTGAAACAGTTTACGCCGGTCTTTGATCGACGTTTTGCCTGTAATCAGAGGGAAGCCATACCGGTCGTGAACCTGCTCTAACTGCTTAATATACATCCCAATGACAATCACTTTGTCGCCGAAATGCTTGGCAAGCAGATAGGCTAAAATCGAAATCTTTTCGGGGTTTTCCATCGCGATGCGATGTTTTTCGCGTGCGCCAGCAATCGCATACTTGAGGCGAATATCTTGTGGGAGCGGGATGCGAACTTCGTTGACAACGGCCGAAGCAATCCAACCTTGTTTTTCCAGCTCGCGCCAAGGGACATCGTATTTTTTCGGCCCGATGAGCGAAAAGACATCCGTTTCGAGACCGTCCTCACGCACGAGCGTTGCGGTCAGTCCCAGACGGCGACGCGCTTGTAATTCGGCCGTTACCGAGAAAACAGGCGCAGGCAGCAGATGAACCTCATCATAAATAATCAGCCCCCAATCACGCTTATTAAAGACGCCAAAGTGCGGGTGAACCTCATGGACAGGCAGATTTTTACCTTTTGTGCCACGTTTACGATAGGAAACAGTTTGATAAGTTGCAACCGTGATCGGCCGAAGGTTTTTGACCTTGCCTGTATATTCACCGATTTGGTCAGATGTGATAGAGGTCTTGTCGATGATTTCGTCACGCCACTGACGGGCTGACACAATATTGGGCGTTAGAATGAGGGTGTTGGTTTGTAGCTGATGCATGGCGGCAATCCCAACAATTGTTTTGCCTGCGCCACAAGGGAGCACGATGACGCCCGATCCGCCTTTGTCGGAGCCGCCTGCGTGGAATGTTTCGGCCGATCTTTTCTGATAATCGCGAAACTCAAACGGCTTACCGTTCCCCAACATGCGATCACGGATCTTAATGTTGAGCGTTTCACCATCCAAATAGCCCGCTAAATCCTCGGCTGGATACCCAATCGTGACAAGCGCCTGTTTGATATGCCCGCGCCGCGTCGCATCCATCCGCAGCGTGAACTCATCAATTTGAGCCGCGATATACGGTTTAAGCTGTTTGTGACGGCTGATTTCCAAGATGAGCAGCGGATCTTCCGAGACAAGACGCAACTCACGATCGTCGTGCCAAGTCATCTTGATGCGCCCGTAGCGGCCCATGTAATCTTCCGTATCACGCACTATGTTTCCAGGGAGGGGATACTTGGCAAGGGCGGCTAAGCTTGTATTGATTTCATCGGCCGACATACCCGACGCGGCTGCGTTCCACAGGCTCAAAGGGCTGATGCGATAGGTATGGATATATTCGGGGCTTTTTTCAAGCTCTGCAAAACGTGCCAGCAGATCACGTGCCTCAGGATATTTCTCGTTGTCAACCTCTAACAACACAGAGCCATCGCCCTGCACAATGATCGGATTAAGCGGATTGAACATAGTTTGCTATTGTCTATTCATTTGTGTGGGCATGCAACCGTTTGCTTACGTGCTTTAGCTGAAGATCAGAATTGCTGGCAGGTGCGCCTCATTTCAGTGGAAGCTGATGTTAAAACCCTTCGCTGATCTTCACCCCACGTCGAGCAAGCTGTTTATTGACAAGCTCAAGATGATCTGAACTGACAACCGCTAACGGGCGTTTGCTCTGAAACGGGCTGAGATAATTCCTCAAATCGGGGTCTTGACACAGTTCATCACGCACTTGATGATCACGAAATTCGATTAAGATAAGCTGCGCCTGTTTCGCGTTGCCATAGTAGTTAGACCAAGCTTTGAGGTTGAGAACAAACGCATTGTTAAGCGGCGCTTTGCTCAATCGTTTGAGTAAACTAAGCAGCTCGTTAAATTTTGCCCTTGAGCTGGCGAATCCTTTGAGCATTGCTGGAATTAGGAGGCGGTGTGCGCCGTCTGCCTGAGATGGCTCAACCGCGATGCTGATGTCAGCCAGCATTTGGGTGGTAAAAATGCTGGGCACACGATGCAAAAAGACGATTCGCCCATCATCGTGAATGTGAATGCTATTGCTTGCGCTTACATTGGTGCGGAGAGTCTGTAGCGGCAGATACCCTTCTTTGCGCACCGCACTGACTAACTGTTGATAGGCTAAGTTGCTGAGCAGAACTTTGTCTGTGACCATGCGCGTGTTAGACAAATTTTCTGCAATCTCGGTGGCTATGGTGCTATCGGCCGCATCCGCAAGCGAAACGTTGCGACGAATCGTGATGCGATTGTGCAATACATCCCACTCTTCCAATGTGCGTTTCACATTGTTTGGAATGGGCATTTTGCTCTGCGATTTGAAGAAATCAAGGATATTCGGCACAGGCCACTTGCCTTGCTGGCCCCGATAAACGCTGTCGCGTGTTAGCTCATACGTTGTGACATGCTGCTGGCTGTCTTTCATTTGTGCAAATGAATCGAGCGTCATCAGAATATCAACCGTGATAGGCTGCATCGCTAGAATTTCAAAATTGGGTTGTAGAACGATGCCACCTTCGCCTTCTTGCTGATCAATGTCAGGCTTTTCGCTAAGGCCAAGCAACCATTCACCATAGTCAGTTAGCTGATAGCCGCCGATGACTTGTGAAGCGGTGAAATCTGCTTTTTCATCGGGCGCACTGTGATAACCCAAATCGACAAGCCCTAACCAATAGAGAGGCCCTGCGATCAGATGATTGATGTAAGCAGCCTCGACCTTGTCCCAGCCATCTTCCTCATCTGAAATATTCTCAAAACCCATCCCAAAAGGGTTATTTGAGTAGACATATGGCGTGTTCTTTGTGCCGTATGTGCTTTGACTGTAATAGTAGTAGTCGGTATCGTGACATTCACGCTCTGGGAACATGAACCCATACTGTTTATTTTGAATCTCATCAAGCAGGCTTGGCAAGCTGATCCAACCTCTGCCCGCTCGTTTGAGATGTGTGAGCACGCTTTTACGCACGCTCGTTAGACTGGGCGAGGCGGGGGTGGTGATGTCGTTCCCATGATAGTAGGAAGGCACAAAGCGCAGCCCATTCCATGCGGTTGTATCACGCCAAAGGTTGTAGGTGAATTCAATCCGTTCGGCCGAATCCATCGCCCAAAACTTATGGGTCGTCTCGGCAGGTATCAACCCCTTAGGCGAATATTCAAGCAGTTCCCCTTCAGACAAAATGCGCCGTAGAAAGAGAAGATAACCGTTGTGCGTCTCTTTTTTGCCCGAACCAAGGTTGCTAGGCTGGCTAGAAAGTGCCGCAATTTCACGCAGCGCTGTTTTGTAAAGGATGCCCTGCGTTGTCAGTTTGATGACGCCACTGCGACGGGCAAAACGTACGTAGTTGCTGATGTCGCGCTGTATGCTGACAACGGAACTTGTGCGTGTGAAGGTTGGCTCAAAATGATAACCCGTCCTGATAGACGGCAGTCGCGCTTGATCGATATGTTCGAGGATCGGCTCTGGGATAATAATATAACGACCTGGAGACCACCCGATGACTGTTTTGTTTCCTTCGGGAAGCGTATGGCTAAATACAAGCCCTCGTTTGAGCAGCTTCGCCATCAAATCCTCGAATGCTGGCTTGGTTTTATAGTTAGGCCTACCGTCGTAGGGTGCATAGGTGTTGTATCTTTCAGGCGTCCTTTTGATTAGATTATCTTGCAGAAGCTGATTCTTGAGCCGCTTACTACGGGCCTCGTTATTCATGAAGATAACACGTGCGATCGTGATTTTCTCAGCGTCACTGAGCTTCGCTATTTCTGAACGGATGCGCCTGCGCCTTGATAATTTGTCTATTAACAGGTTGATATTATCCGCTTTGTACGTTTTGGGCTCTACATACATGTGCCTGAGCATTTCTTTGAGGATAATTGCATTGTACCCTTCAAGCGTTGCTTTCAAATTCATAATCAATTGGTGTCTTTAGCTAAGTAGATCATAAAAAAATTTCATTTTTCACAATTAAGATAGCCTATACAATCTTTGGCGTGTAGTTCTTCTTTTGTAGTGTCTTTGCGATTTGGTCGACGTCAGAATCGCGAACAGCGATTAGGCGTGGTGAAAATTCATGGATGATATGGTCTGACGTGATGATTTTGCTTGCACGCAGCTCGGCCAGAGCGTAATCGTCGCTGAATTCGATGACGGTCAGATTTTCGTAGAGGTGGACGCCGCCGTAGCGTTGATAGATGCGGCGGATGTGGGTTATTGTATCGGCCGAAAACGGAATCCCAATCGTCTCAAACGCCATAATGACGGTATCGGCCGATTCTCCATCTGAAAACGCCTTTTCCAAACGCTCATTATCCAGTCGATAATGGTTGCGCATGTGCTGAACCCGTGATGTATAGCGATTGAGAACGTTGAGAACGTTGCCAAGGTTGCTGCCAGGCGTGAGCTTGATCGTTTCATTATCAACCCATTCCAGTTTGGTCGGCGCTCTGGAATTAGGTGAATGCACATTGGCCAATGGCTGCGTTGGGTTGAGTAACCAACGCCCAAAAGAGGTTAATCGGAAGGCGGTCGCCTTTCCTTTGCGCTCCAACAACTCAACTGCTCCAAACCAGAAAAGCGGCCCTTCAAAAATGTGCTGAATGAGCGTCCCATAGGTTTCAGCCCAATAACGACTGTTTGTGTAGGGAACACGTTCATCGTTGTGTTTGAACCCCCATGCGTCTGAGGTGATGACCGTGTGATAAAAGTCGGGGCGAGCCTGTTGGATCTTGTTGATAAACGTGTCTAACTTGATCCAATCTGCATCGGCCGTCATGCGTTGTTTGGCAACTTGGGTCAGAAAACGCATGATAGTCGCCCGCGCATACCCAATATCTGTTATGAAAAGGTTGTAATGCAGACTAGGATGCACCATCCGCCACAGCTCCCATGTCGGAGATGAACGTGTTAACTGACGGAATTCATGTAAGTCTGTGCCAAGCGTACACCATATTTTATAGAAAAACTGTACTTGCTCTTCGGGCGGCATGTTTGCCCATACCTCAAACCGCTCGCTGTTAAACACATACCCCGTGCCGTCTTCAGACTCTATTAAAATGCTGCTGATGCATAAGAGGTCAACTATCCATTCTGCTTTGGCCTCTGAACCGATGAGGATTGTCAGCGGCTGGCGCGATTCTGGATGCAGAACATAAGGGTTAATAGGCAGGGTTAAATAGTGCTGGTGCAGCAGGTAAAAATAGGGCGTTTCAGCCTGAAGCGCATTGATTTCCTCCCCCCGCGCAGGCCACTCGTTGATCCATGGCGCTTCTTCATTTTGCTGGGGCGCTTCCCAATTAGGCGGATTTGGCAATAACAGTCTGCCATCGCCGAGATATTGACAGAATTGTGTCACCGAGACGTTGAGCGGTGTGGTTTCAGGACGAGGGGAGCTAAGTGTGTAGCGACTTGCGCGGTGGGCAGGCAGTTTATAAACAGTGGTTGGGATCTGGAAGCTGTTAAACGGAATAATGCTGCGATACAGTATTTCGTCTTCATATGCGTTTTTGTCACGATACAAAACGCCATATTCGACCAGTCCGCTGATGGTTGTCTGCCAATTGGTGCGTTTATTGATCAACCTGACATTGACATTCATCACTTCGGCCGAAGTCACCCCCTGATTAATGTCATAAGCTAAATGAAGCGCCGCCAACATTTCCGCCTGACTAGGCGCAAGCCCCTCTAGGTAAGTTCCTGCCTTAACTTCGGACACAATCCGCTCGGCCACTTGTTCCAAAATAGCATCTTTGCGCGTCCCTCTAGGCTTCCAACCCTGTCGTTTGGCAATGGCGCGTAGTTGAGCAACCGTATAATTTCCCAGCGTTGTATCCAATCGAGCACGCTGCATCTCCTCAGGCGAAAGCGTCTCAGCGTTCAGATCTGTGAGCTGATTGGATAAGGTATACATGAGAGCTGCAAGGTGGGAACACATGCTTCCCTCATTGCAGGAGCAATTGCTGCGCAGCGATGTCTTATCTAGATCAATAATAATTGTCGGTGATTCTTCCTCATAACCATCCGCAACAAGCGCTTCAAAGTGTATTTGTTGTTTGGTAGAGAGGTTTTCAACCGCATAAACTGCGCCAGTTTCGTGGAGCTGTTTCCCTCGCCGCGCATTGTTGGCTGAGAAGATTTGTTGAATCAGTTTTTCGCTTAAGACCATCCTGTTATTATAACAACTTATAAGCTGTCGTATGTTGTGGAAATAAAGAAATTGAGGGCGTTGGGCTGTGTGGTTTGCTAGAACTCAGGTTGACGTTTGCTGTTGTAGGGCTTGTGCATTTAACCGTTTTGCAGTCAAAATGTTTTTGTGGTCTGCTTAAGTAGATCACAAAAAGTTTCGATCAATGAACCTCAGAGGTTTGTTGTCATCTACTCTGGTTTGTGCATAAAAACCTCTGAGGTTTTCGTCAGTGAGGATTTGTGATCTGCTTAAAGCATTCCAAACGGCACTTTGATGTTCGTCAAAAGGGTGTGAACCGCTATAATTTGAAGTGTAGTATGCAGTATCGACAATTAAGTAGGCGCTTGTGACATTAAGTTTAATGTCGCGCTATTTTCGTATTAGTGAGAAGCATGGATAAAATCGATTTACGCTCAGACACAGTTAGTTGGCCAACCCCTGAAATGCGGCACGCCATGGCAAACGCTGCTGTTGGCGATGACGTTTATGGTGATGATCCGACCGTTAATGAATTACAGCGCGTTTCGGCCGAAATTACAGGCAAAGAAGCTGGCCTATTTGTAAGCAGCGGGACGCAAGGAAACTTTGTTGCCATGCTGGCACACTGCGGGCGCGGTCAAGAAGCGATTATTGGCGACCGCCAGCACGTCTACACATCTGAAGCAGGCAACATCGCCCAAATGGGCGGCATCGTGTCACGTATCTTGCGCATGAACGATCGTGGCGAAATGAACCTTGCCGATATTGAAGCCTCTGTGCGGGCTGATAATGAGCATTATCCAGTGAGCCGCCTGATTTTGGTGGAGACGACAGCGGGAGGGAGCAACGGCGTTGCTTTATCGCTCGACTATTTGGCAGCGGTGCGCGAAATTGCCGATCGCAACGGGCTGGTTGTCCATTGCGACGGGGCGCGGCTGTTTAACGCAGCGGCGGCGCTCAATGTTTCTGTGAGCGACATAACGCAATATGTGGACACCGTAACGTTCTGCCTAAGTAAAGGCCTGTGTGCGCCAGTTGGCTCCGTTTTGTGCGGCAGCAAAGAATTTATCCACCGCGCCCACCGTGCGCGTAAACCAATTGGCGGCGGCATGCGTCAGGCTGGCATTTTGGCAGCAGCGGGGTTGGTCGCATTGCGAGACATTGCGCCCCGTATGGCGGACGATCACCATCATGCGAAAATGATGGCAGAGGGTTTGTCACGCATCCCTGGTATTGATATTTGCGTCGAGAATGTTCATACAAACCTGATCTTTTTTGGCCTTACGGAAGACGTGGCAACTGACGCGCCGACGGTGTGCCAGCGGTTAAAAGATGAGCATGGTATTTTGCTCAGCCCACGTGGCCCGCGTTCGTTTCGGGCTGTAACGCATTATTGGATCAATGCGGATGCGGTCGAGTCGTTTTTGGACGGTATGACCGCTGTGTTAGGGTCAGATTCGGCCGAAACTATCAACGACGCAAAAATTAATGACCCATATTATCAAAAGTAGCAAGGTTACAAATTAGAACAGTATTGAGGAATTTGTAACCTTGCTAGAAGCGAAAACGCTCTGCTTTTCGCTTGTCACTTTTATGAAAAGCCCTAGCGGGCCATCACAACAACGCGCACAACGCGCACCCATGTAATCAATGAGCGATCTTACTGGCAGCATCATCTCCCACTACCGTATTGACGAACTCCTTGGCGCAGGCGGCATGGGAACCGTCTACCGAGCTTACGATTTGAACCTAGAGCGCCCCATCGCGCTCAAACTGATGCATCCGCAGATTGCAAACGAGCCAGAATTTCGTGAGCGGCTCAAAGCTGAAGCGAAGGCGGCGGCAAATCTCGATCACCCATCAATCATCCAAATTTATAATTTTGGAGAAACGGCTGATAAAAAGCTCTATGTGGCGATGGAGTTTATTAAGGATGGCAGTCTGCGTAATCATTTGCAGCGCATTTTAGCCCAGAACGGCTACCTCGATCTGTCGCTTGCGATTCAGATTGTGGTTCAAATGGCGGAAGCGCTCTATGTCGCCCATACAAATGACATTGTTCACCGTGATGTGAAGCCTGGCAACATTATTCTCAAACGTACCCCGCGTGCTGAGGAGGCTGGGTTTGCGCCCTTCCGTGCCGTGCTGACCGATTTTGGGCTGGTTCAAAATGTCAAAACGAGCGAACGTGTCACGCAGCGCGGCATCACGATGGGCACGCCCGTTTACATGTCGCCTGAACAGTGCGAAGGGCGCGTGCTTGATGGACGCAGCGACTTGTATTCGTTAGGGGTTGTGCTGTATGAAATGCTGATCGGCCGACCTCCCTTCGAGTTTGGCAGTTTGACGCAGGCGATGTCAACGCACGTGCGCGGCATGTTGCCCCCCTCCGTGCGCGAAAGCCGCCCTGAACTTCAGGAGGCGCTTGAGCAGGTTGTTTTTAAGGCGCTTGCCAAAAGCCCCACCGATCGGTATCAGTCAGGCAAGGAAATGGCGGACGCGCTGCGTGCAACCTATTTTGGACTCTCGGATACGCCGACCCGCTTCTGGCATGGCGAAAAGCTGGATGAAGATGAGCTTGTTATTTTGCCTGCGCCAGAAGGGTACGAGCTGGTTATTCGCACGGCAGGCGTGGCTGGGTTTGAGAGCAAGCTGCTGGACAAAGCTGAGTTTGGCATCGGCCGACATGAAGACAATGAACTGGTGCTGCCCCGCGATGGCGTTTCTCGACACCATGCACGGTTGGAACACACTAACGCAGGCTGGATTGTACGGGCGCTGGCTGGGCCAAATGGCACATTCTTGAACGGCCGACGCCTACAGTCTGGGCAGGCGATGCTGATTCGGCCGGGTGAACCGATGCGAATCGGCCAATATGAACTGTGGATCGATTTGACCGACACGCCGATTCGCGCCCGTCCTGTGGCGCAGGTTGTCGAGCCAAAAATGCGTAGCTCCCAAATGCGAGCCACGCCGCGCCGCGATCACACGCCGAGTACGCAACCGTCGAGCGGACAACTGCCAAAGTACGAACTATTTTTTGATCAGACAGATGTGGTTGCTGAGCCGGGATTTTCGGCCGATATTATCGTCGAAGCGCATAACTACACCTCTTACGACGACCGCATCCGCCTCAACGTGCAGGGAATCAACCCGTCCTGGGTTGTGCTGCCGAGCGGCTTCCAAGCGATCAAAGCTGGCAAAACGATTGAGATTCCGCTCAAAATTACGCCTCCACGTGAGACAACCACCGAAGCAGGGCGTCAGCGTTTTCGCGTTGATTTAGTCTCGCAGCGCGACTCGACTATGCGCGTGGGTCAAAGCATCAACCTGCTGGTTGAGTCGTTTGAATCCTTTGAAGTTGACATTACGCCGCGTGAAATGGTTCTGCCCGCCAAAATGCGTGTTGTGCTGACCAATCGCGGCAACGTTGCAACTGAATATCGTATTTTGGCCCGTGAGCCAGAAGAAAAAATTAAGTTTGAAGGGGAGCGCGGCCGAATTGTCGTGCAAGCTGGACAAACAATCGAAAATGAATTAGAGCTTGAGATACAGGAACGACGCTGGTTTGGGGATGACATGGACATTCCGTTTGAGATCGAAGTGTCGTCGATTACTGGGTCAACCCAAGTGCGTGGCGCAACGGCGCGGCAAAAGGGCAGCATCCTAAACACGCTGCCGTGGGTTGCGCTGACGGTGGGTGTGGCGCTGTGTGGCCTTCTCAGCCTTTTGACGCTAGACCGCGTTTTTACTGCTGATCGTGGCGCGACACCAACGGCACTTGCTGTGGCAACCGTCGACCCCTTCGCAACGCCAACGTTGTTGGCAACGATCACACCTTTTGTTGCTGTCTCGAATACAACGTTATTTACGCCCACGCTGACCGTTGCGCCCGATGGCGATCCAAACGATCGGGATGGGGATGGGTTGTCGAATGAATCAGAGCTTGAGTTTGGCAGTAACCCCGATCTGGCCGATACGGATGGGGATGGCTTGCTCGATGGGGCGGAACTGCTGAAATATGGGTCTGATCCGACCAAGATTGATACGGATGGGGATGGTTTGCTTGATGGTCCAGAGGTGACACGCTGGTTGACGAACCCTAATTCGGCCGATACTGACAACGACGGCATCAACGACGCAATTGAGCTAGAAAATGGCACAAACCCCATTTTGGCAAATATCCAAGCGACCGCCACCCCGCTCGTGATTGTCCCTACCGAAGATCCCGCGCTTGCGCCGACCGTTTCCCCTTCGTCAACTCCGCTCATAGCGATTGTTGACCCAACGGCGCTGCCCACCTTTACGCCGACAGTTGGCCCCACGGCTGAAACGCCAACGGAAACGCCCGTGCCGCCAGCCGCGCCAACAGAAACACCTGTGCCGCCAGCCGTGCCAACGGAAACACCCCTGCCGCCAGTCGTGCCAACGGAAACACCCGTGCCGCCAGTCGTGCCAACGGAAACACCGACAATCACGCCAACTGTGGCTCTCTTGCCGACCGAGACGCCAACAATCACGCCAACTGTGGCTCTCTTGCCAACAGAAACGCCAACGTTGACGCCGACCGTGGCTATTTTGCCAACGGAAACGCCTGTGCTGCTTGTGACAAATAGCGCCGCACTCGCCTTCCAATGTACCAGTGCGCTGCCGATATTTGACGGATTTATCTCATCTGGTGAGTATGGGACGAGGCTGGATGCGATTGAAATTGTGCCAAACTCGCCACCGATTGTGAGGGTGTATGCGCAGAAAGATGCCAGCAATTTCTATTTCGCGTTTGAAGTGACAGACAGCCCGATTGATAAAACAGACTCGATCGATATTTATGTGGATGTGAACAGCAACGGGGGCGATCCTGATTCGTCTGATGTGCGTTACACAGCACACTTCGACAGTCAGAAATTGTTGGTACAGTTTGGCGAAGGCTCCAACAGCGACGGCGCGGGTTGGGGCGGTGGAACATTTGAATTGACTGGATCATCGTTGGTGGTGGTTGAGGATTCGTTCGGCTGGACGATTGAATCAAGCGTTGCGTTGCCAGTGGGGTTGAGCGGGCAGTTCAACATGATGATGCAGGCAACCCTTGCGGGTGATGGTGTGGGTGTTTGGCCTGAGAATACGGTGGTTGACACGGTTGCAGGTTGGCAATTAATCGACAATAGCGCGATTTGTACGCCGTGACCGATTTAATTGCAGCGTTTCGGCCGAAATGGGCGCAGCTAATCGCCCAGGTCGGCGGCGACCCATCATCTGCTGATAAGGTCTACGCACGATTAGTTGCAGCCTATACCGACGCTAGCCGTCATTATCACGACTTCTCACACGTCGTGTGGATGCTCAATCTGCTCGATGAAATGGCGCTTGTGCTTGAGAACCGTGCGGCGGTTCAGCTTGCGATTTGGTTTCATGATGCGGTTTATGAGGTTGGGTCTGAGGTGGATAATGAGCTGGCGAGTGCTGACTTTTCGGCCGAACAGCTCACGCTGCTCGGCCTTCCTACCGACCTGATCGCCACCGTTCATGCTCTGATATTGGATACAAAGCACGCGACGGAGCCAGCAAGCTGGGACGGGCGCGTGCTGGTTGATATTGATTTGTCGCAGCTTGGGGGATCGGCCGAACAGTTCCAACGGGACACAGCCAATATCCGCAAAGAATACGCGATTGTTCCCGACGCGCAATTTTGGTCTGGACGCCAAAAAGTGCTGCAACAGTTTCTCAATCGCGACAAAATTTATCACACCGCTCCGCTATTTACGCGCTTCGAGGCGATTGCCCGCCACAACTTGTCTACTTCCATCAAACAGATCGATAGCAGAATAGGATAGGTCAGCAAATCTCTATTGATATTCGTTGTAAGCCGCCTTCGTCGCTTCGCGGGATGCTTCCTCTGCTTTTTGCTGTGGAGATT
>JBMZDF010000114.1:0-13737 GCA_049614105.1 Promineifilaceae bacterium (SeqCode) | reverse complement strand
TCGTTCACTTTCTTTAGTCATCTGAGGAGGGGCGCGACATCAGATCTTCGTAGAAAGGCGATGCGTACACATCATCCATATCAAGCGGCTTCTGTTCACAAGCAATGAACCCCAAAGGTAACATTAACTCCTCAAAAGATTGTGGGTTTTCATCAAATGGCTGAATACCAGCATATACAAACGGGTATTCTCCCTTTGTCACTTTCTTATAATTGTAAGCGTAAGCTAACGAATTTCGTAACTCTGGAAGATCCTTAATCACAAATAAACGAAAACCCCGAACCCTTTTTTCTGTATATAAAACGCGAAGCTGCTTATGCAAATCACGCATTATTTTTCTACAATTCTTTAAATAACCAACTGTAGGCTGGTGAACAAACGCTCTTTCAGTTTCTTTGATCATTGATCTGTTTATCTTTTGCTTCTGTGTTATTCAAGCTTTATTCGCTTTCTTATAGTCCCGAACTACCTGACGAATATATTCGCGAGCCGCTTTATTTTCAGGAGAGGACAAGATATCTTCGCCAACTGGTTTTGGTGCGCAAAATGTGTACTCGAGAGGCTCCATCAACTCCTTAAATGATTGTGGGTTTTCATCAAATGGCTGAATTGCTACATAGAGAAATGGGAAACCATCTTGTGTTACAGTGGCATAATCACACCAATCAATAAATTTTGATCCTAAAAAAGCTTGATCTTTCACAATGTAAAAACGATAACCTCGAATCGCCTTATCCTCATAATATAGCTTTTGAAGTATTTTACTTATAATTTTGAGTGTTTCTCTGCATTTTTCCAAATTACCAACTGACATGTGATGCACAAAGGCCCGTTCATTTTCTTTCATCATTCCTCACCTTCATCCAAAATGGATCACAATAAGCCTAGAGCATCTTGAATTCTAGTTGTGAGAATACTTGAGCTAGTGGGATAACGATATTCTTTATCACGTCTTCTGCCTGTGAACCACTTATACTAACCTCTGTAATAGCAACTGTAACTTTTGTTCCATCTGGCTCACTAGTAACCAATTTGGCTATTGTTTTAAGCATTTGCTGATTCATCACCTTTCGATCGGCTTTTTCAATCTGTTGATGTTTTATCTGCTGTTCATTATCTCCTAATACCTGTTTGCCCAAGAATGTTCTCCCACGGTCGAGCGTAATTAAATATTCACATTCAACTACCTCATTAGCAAGCTCGTTTATATTATCAACATTTTCTTGCACGAAAGGAGCCCAGATTGCGCCCTGACCCAGTCTCCATTTTTCACGAGGAACCTTGTCGGGCCCTCGAAGACGGTTGATTAGCAGCTTTCCCTTCTTTTCCCCACTAATAATATCGGGATCTTCTTGAGAGAATTACCATGTCTATGACTGAAACTGGTTAAATTCATTTTGGCTGCATGAGATAGTTAAGGTGTTGTTGCCATTTCCATCGAGAATCTGGTCTATTTGCGCGTAAAACTCTGGTGTGTTGAGATAGGCAAGCGTGAAGCGTTCGCTTGGTTTAACCATCCCAATGCGGCCGAGCACTTCAGCACGTGCGAGCCGTGAGCGTCGAATGGAGCCTGGCAAATCGATCTTTTCGCTGCCATGTTGAAGCACAATTTTGATCTTTTGTTCTTGTCGTTCCTTTTCTCGGTCTAAACGCGTATTGATCTCTTTTGCCTGTAGCCAGGCTGCGAACGCAAAAGCGGCCCCCAGAATTCCTAGAATATCAGCGACTAAGCCGACGATGTTTAATCCGTTCATTACTTATCCTGTTTTTGGGTTAGGGACACGGCTCTCATACCATTTTTGATATAGGTACATAGTTTATTATTTTTTCTCCGATTCAAACCAGTTTTCGATGGTGATGCCTTGAAAGTTAATAAAGTCGTGGACATTGCGGGTAACAAGGATGAGGTTGTTTGCTGCTGCAACAGATGCGATTTGCCCATCGATGAAGGCTGGGGAGCGGCCGATTCTGCTTAATCGCACACGTTCCTGACTAAACCAGCTCGCAGCCGCTTTGTCAAATGGGAGGACAGGCAGTACGAAATTGGATAGAAACTCACGCAGCCCATGTTTCCGACGTGAATCGGGCAGACGTTCAACCCCATAAACAAGCTCATGCCAAGTTGGTGACGCAATCGCCATACGAGTCTGGTGTGTATTCCACAACTGTTGAACCTGAAAGGATACATGTGGCTTGACAATTTCAGAAACGATATTGGTATCGACAAGATAGGTTAAAGCCACGGGTTCTCCTCACGCGCAGGTGTTTTGTCACGCACATCTGCCCAAGGATCTGATTCTGTTTCCCAGTTATCAACCCTCCATTTCTCGCGCCACGCCAAATGAGCTGCTAACCAATTTGCTTTGGGAGGTTGTTGTGTCAGCCGCTCATACTCTGCCATCGACAGGATCACAGCAACTGACTGCCCATGCCGAGTGACCTGTACAGGTTTATGTTGTTCCTCTGCATTCCGAACGAGCGCAGCAAAATTATTGCGAGCTTCAACAATCGAGTAGCTTGTTTGCATGATGTCACCTTGTCTACCTAAGGTAGATTAGAAAGTAACCATGAATTTTGTTCGCGCCCCAACAGCGCGACAGGAAATTGCGGTTACAAAACGTGTGTCTATTTTTGGAAAATACTTAAATCGGAAAAGAGCCATCTAAAAGCCATTTTAGATGGCTTGAACTATTTGTCAAGGCTAGTGCCTCCGCTCTTAAACAAAACTGTACGTGGCTAGATTCTGTGTCAGAGACAATTCAAGTAATCGCCGAATAGGGTTTGTCGGAAAATGGGTGGGGCTGTCGCTGCACGTAGAACGTGAGGAAATTCATATCGACCCTGATAGCGATGCTGCACAGGGGTTGAATTGAATGTACTTTGGGGGTAGGTCGATAAGTTTCGGGTTGTTTTGCTAACATTAAGTGCGCCACAAAAAGCGCTTGAAAGTAAAGTTGCAAGTGGCGCTTTGCAAAAACGGCTCCTTTAGTCCGACAAGTGGCTAATTGTTTAGCCGTTTTTAACAGACTGCTGGCACAATCGACACGGGGCGTACCGATTGTGCCTAAAAATCAAACTTACACCCGCCACATGCCTGGTCCGCCATCGTTGCTGTCTGCCAGCACCTCAGCGAACGCACCGCCACCTGAAAAGGCCACCTCGTCGATGAATCCAACAAAATGGAAGATGCTGCCGAAAACGGCGAGGTTAATGTTGTGACCCGCCTCGTGATCCATGTGCCAGCCTTCGGAGTTTGAATCCACATACGCGAAGTTGCCCATGTTAAATGCGGTGTCCCACATATTGAGGTTGCTGATCCAGCCGCCGCGTGTCGCCAACATGCCTGTTGTCCAATCCATGCGGAAGCCGTCGATACGGAAGAACTGCAGACCACCACCCCACAAACTGGGAATCGACCAGAAGATGAGGTGTCCAAGTCCGTTGAGAATCCACATGATTGCCCCCGCTCCCGTCACGAGCCAAGACATCGGCATGAGCCAGTTTGACCATCCCATAATCCCTTGATACACCTCGCTGCTGGCGATGGTGTCAAACGAGCCGAGAAAAATCATCGTGCCGAGAAAGCCGCCCAAGAACGCGCCAACTGGCCCCATCATCGTCAGGAATGTGGCGTTGAGACCCGCATTCAGCCCGATCATGAAACCGCGAAAGAATTCGCCGAGCGCATTGCCCTGATTGTTATGGGCAATGACGTAGCTGACGGTGACAAGGGCGATCAGCCCAACGACCGCCAACACACCAAACCCAACACCGACCGCAAACGCCGCGACAACCACCACCGCTGCGATGATACCAACGACAACCCCAACGATTGCGCCAACGACACTCCAGAAGGAAAGCCCCTGTGGATCGACGTTGTTTGTCGGACTGTTGCCGACGTAAGTGTAGAGACGTAGCTGTACGGGATCGCCATCGCTGCGCTCGGGTTGATAAAGGTAGAGCGGATCGGGGGTGAGGAATCGGCCGATTTCCGGCATATACCAACGATGCCCCATAAACACCAACCCGACTTGTGCATCAAAGTCGTGCAGAGCGAACGTGCGAAGCAGCGGATTGCCTGACCGTGACCGCTCATTGCCAAATGGATGATAGGAGATTTGGGCAATTTTTGTCCCGTTTTCGTCGCTGAAGAAGTTGGCGTTGCCGAGCGAGTCGGTATGAATCCAGCGCGTTTGCCCCACACGCAAAATCGCCACCCGCCGCTTGTTGAGAATGACAAAGTTGGTCATCTGCCCCGCACGGATTTCGACCAATCGGCCGAGCATCACAATCTCACTCGTCACACCACCATCCGTCACACGCCGCCGCACACGATTGCCACGATAGTCGTAGTCGTAATTGATCACCATCCCACCTGCCAACGTCACTTGGGTGAGCTGATTCTTGAAATTGTACGCGAGCGTGCGGTCAGGCAACGAGGTAATGTTGCCGTTGTTGTCGTAGGTCACGTTGGCGATAGGTTGTTCGGATGGCGTTATCGTTGTTAAACGGTCAGGGCGTGCCGCGTCGCCGTACCCCAACTGCCAGCCGCTTTCTCCCATCTGCGCGAGGTTGTACCCGTTGTGATAGGTGTAGTCGAATTGGTAGTTGCCATCCGTATCGCTGCCGTCAACATGCTGTAGCTGGTTGAGCGGATCGTAAGCGTAGTTTATGTTGTGGTTAATAGCCGTATCGTTTCGGCCGATTAGCTGCATCAACTCGTCATACGTAAACGCCATGTCCTCTAACACCACATTATTCCCGTTGACCGTGCGCTGGTTTTGCACATGCCCAACCCCCGCCTCATAGGTGATCGTTGTCGTCACCCCATTGGCAAAGTCAACGCGGGTCGGCAAATTCCGTGCATCGTATTCGATGTCGTCGATGATCCCGTTGATACGCTGCACCATGCCGTTCGGCGTGTGCTGACGTGCGATGCGTGTCCCGTCGGGGTAAATAATCGCCGACTGTTTGCCCATGTCGTTGTGTTCATAGCCGAGCGTAAATGCTTGTCCATCCACTGTGACGGTGTGCTGTTGCAAGAAGCCGCGTGTGCTGTAGCTGAACTGCTGTTGCCCGTCGGCGTACTGCGCCAACACGAGCCGCCCGTCGCTGCCCGCGCTGTTGTCGTCATAGGTAAACGCCTCGACCTGCACGCCGTTATGCAACACGCTTGTCACGCGCCCTTCAAGGTCTTGGTTGATCGTCACATTGTTGCCATTTGCATCTCGCGTTCGCACGATTTCGCCGCGATTGTTAAACCACTGTTCGCGCAGCCCTGCGTCGCGGTGTGTCCATGCAAATTGGTTGCCGCGTCGGTCGTATTGATAAGTGGCGATTACGCCGTTATCGTCACTCAGTTCGCGCAATTCGCCAAACAGACCCACATCAAAGCGCGTTGCGATGAACGTACCGTTTGCGCTTTCCTCAATAACAGTCGTGCGCTGATTCCACACATCCACCTGTTCGCGGCGCGGCGTGTCAAATCCCACGCTGCCAATGGTGTTGTCGCGTGCATCAAACGTCACGATCTCAAATGGCGAGAACTCGATATGACCGACCGCGCCGTTGTAGTTAACGGAGCGAATCGGCCGACCTTCCCCATCATAGAAAACTTCTCGCGCCGCCCGATTTTGCAGGCTTGGCACGCCAAACGCCAGCGTGTTGTCGAGCGTCGGCTCGAACTCCGCGATTGTTTGCCGCCAGCCGTTGTACGACAGCCAGCCGCTGACAACGATTTCGCCTGCTGCCCGTTCAACACGCTTTTGCACCTCTTTGCCGTGCCCGTCAAAGTAGCTGACGGTGTGTGCCTGTGCGTTTGCGTCGATGCGATAGTTCGTTGCGACGGCGTTGGGGATGCTGGTGTCGTCGTACTCAATCGAGCGCGTTGGGTTGGCGAGGGTGTCGTTGGCGACGAGGTAGTGGGTTAATCGGCCGAAAGCATCATAACCCATCCGTACCTGCGCCCCACTGTGCGCCGTCATCTCCGTCGGCTTGCCAGAAATAGGATCGTTGATACGTTGGTGCGTCTTCCCATTGACAATCTCCTGCACGACATACAAATTGTCCGCGTCGTAAGTTGTCACCGTGCTGCGTCCACCACCCGTCGACTCGGTGGCAATGTTCCCCTCAGCCGTGTACGTCTTCTCATGTGTCAGGGCAAAAACACTCGGTGTGCCGTCCGCATCGGGCTGCGCGAAGTAGCCGAGTTGCCCCATATCCATCCCGCCGTAATGGGCGTTGTACACCGCCAGCGACAAGACAAGCTGCTCTTCACGTGTTTGCAGCCCGCGATCTAGCTGACCGAGCGGTAGACCGTCGTAATGGTGGCGCAGTTCGAGCAGGACGTTGCCGTTTTCATCCCGTTTAACGGTCTGCGCCGCCTTGAATAGCTGTTGCGTTGCATCGGTTGCGTAGATAACATCCGTTTGCACCAACTTTTCTGCGACGGATACGCCGTTTTGCGCCCCCATGCCGCGCATGATTTCCTGCGTGACGTTGCCAAATGTGTCGTACTCAAAGCGGCGCGACTCGATGCGCTCATCGGCTGTGCGTTCGCTGTACCGTTTACGCGATTCATCCACAAAGACAAAAACACGCGCCGTTCCATCTGGCAAAATCTCAAGCGTTTGCAAATCGTAATCTGTTTCCTCAACGCGATAAGGAAGGGCGGCCTGTGGCGTGTTGTCTTCACTAAAGACGGCGACGTGTGCCAACAGCCGATCTAAATGGGCGTGCTCGCGAGCATTTGTCGCCGCCTGATTCATCAAAAAGGTGTACTCCGTTCGCACGGTGGCGCGGCTGGCATCGCCGATTTCGCGCTTTTCGACGTGGCGGAACCCTTGAAAACGGCGGAAAAGCGGGTCAAAGTGACCGTCGTGGTAGCGGTAACGAGTTTCGGCCGAAATGCCGCGCACCGAGTCCATCTCTCGCTGCGTCGCCACGAGCCAAAGTGGAAACGGCATGTAGGTGTCCCACGGTCGGCCGTCGGCGCGGTCATTGAGTGCCATCTGCACCAACGGCGCATACTCAAACTCGCTGACTATTCCCATGCCGTTCTCAACTTGCTGCATCAAATAGGCTGGGGTCGCCTGATCCCATGTGAAGGAGACGTATCCCGTGCGCCCAGCGCGTTGGCTGTTGTAGAGCAAGCCAGCCGCCCCGCGCCCGTTCACATCAGCGACGCGCACCGTTTCGGGAATTGGCAGTGGAATAACGGGGTAGTTGTGGGCAGGGGCAAAACGTGACCCCGCCTGATTGATGTAGAGCGTGATGCCATCGGCCGAAATCTGCACCAAATCACTGCACCCATCCCCATCCACGTCAAGCAGCAAAATTTGCGATGGGTTGCGGTGCGCGTTGGGCAAGCGCGGGCTACTTTCCATAATGACCTGTTCGCCAAAGCGACCATGCCCTAAATTTTGCCAATACTCGACCTGTCCAGAACGCACGCGCACAATATCGGGCATGCCGTCCCCTGTCATGTCGGCGAGAAAGGTGAGCGGGTCGGCAAAGTCAATCGCTGGCACATTGGGCGCAATCGTCGGCTCTGCCCAGCCGTCACGCCCATGATTGCGGAAGTTGACGAGGCCACGCCCCGTTGAGTAGAGCGCATCGATCACGCCGTCGCCGTCAAAATCCCCCATGCGGACGCGCCCGCTGTCAAACGGGGGCAGCACGCGGGCTTGTGTTGGATACGGCACAAAGTTGCGGAATCCATCTGCGCCGCCGTTTTCGTAGTAGCCATTGAGCGGGTTACTGCCGATGCCAACGAGCATATCGGCCGAACCCGTCGCGTCCATGTCAATAAACTGCACCCCTTCCGCCGCAAACGAATTAACAAAGGGGGCGGCTGGCAAAATGCGCGGATACCCCCAAGAGCCATCTCCATCGTTCGGCCAGTAGATGTGTCGACCGTTGCGGTTGGTGATGATGCCAGGCAATGGCAAATCATCGAGTGCGATAAGCGTCGTTTCGTTGTCGGTCAGCGGCGGCGGTACAGGATCGCCGCGCCCCGACTCGACCCAACGCACCTCGATCTGCTGCGGATCAAATGTCGTATAGCTCAGAACGAGCGGGTTTTTGACGACATCGGGTTGTCCGTGTGCCGTCAGTTGCAGTTGGGTCAGCTGTGAGGCGTTGTTGAGCGAGGCGTTGGTGTAGGTGAGTGCGAGGGTGCGAATGAGGCTGTTATCGGCCGATAAGTGCAGCGTTATCGCCGTGCAGCGGCGCGTGATTTGGCGCACAAACCCCGCCCGTCCGCTGCGAATCACATCAGGTCGCGCTGTGTAGGTCAGCCGCACGCGGAACTTGGCATACGTGATGCTGGTCAAATATTTGTAGCCATCGACGTCGCTGTAGGCGTACTCGATGGCGTTGCCGTTGACATCTTTGTGTCGTTCGAGCAGCCAGCTTTGCACGCGATCAGGGCGATCTGGATGGGCGATGCGTGCGGTCGCGGTTGTGCCAAAAAATTGGCGCGAGCCATCTTTTTCACTGATTATCCAGCCGTCGCCAACGCGCTCATAGCTGCTAAACGCCATTTCGCGGACGGGTTTGAACGTCCCGCCAGCCGTTTCCCGCAGTTCTACATTGCCGTCCAAGAAAACTTCTGCCGCGCCGTCTGGCACGCCGAGATCGAGTCGCCGATTGATCTGGCGCATTTGCAGTTGCCAGCCCAAGCCAAACGCACCGTTCGGCCGACCGTGCGAATATTCCAGTTTGATCGTCGGCTTGAAGCCTGCAATCCCGTTGGGCAAGTCAAACGGCACGCTAAATGTCCCTTGTCCACTATTGAGATCGAGAGAAAAGGTTTCCCCCATGCCCGCGACCGCGCCATCACCAGTGGGTGGGGCGGTCGCGGTGGGAGAGGCTCCTGTTTGGTTCATTTTGTTGCTCCTTGAAGAAAGAGGGGAGAAAAAGAAAAAGAGGGGCGGTCTTATAGCCACTAGGCATGGGAGGGTCCCCGCAGTTACGCCAAGTCGTCACGCCTCTTTTTCTTTCTTCTTCTCCTTAGCTCCGATAGTCAAAGTCGTACTCAACAAAGAGCGACAGGTCGGTGAGATCGGCCGTGTCAAAGTTGGGGTCTTCGATGGTAAATTGCCATGTGTCGAAGAGAGATCGGCCGATAGGTGCTGCAAACGCTGCTCCGTCCGCCATGCCGTCCCCGTCGAGTTGGAAGACGTGAGTATCGCCACCGACATCGACGCGAATTTGCAGCCCCGCCACGTTGTCACCACTGGCTCGCAGGGTGTAAGCGGTCAGCGTTTGGTTGGTCTGATTAGCAGGGAAGAGAGCGGAGGTGAGGGCGAGTTCGGCCGAACCCTGCCCACGCAAGAAGAACAGCTCATCAGGCGCAAACAACCGTAACGACATCGCACGAGATGCACTATCGTTGTTTGGCAGAGCGGCGACGATTTGGTTTTCAAGCCGCTGATTAAAGAAGCCGTCGTAGTAGACAACAACCTGAACGTCGAGAATTTGGCGCAGGTTGAATGTATTTGTTGCAAGCGGCAAGTCGAGTTGCCACATCGTCGCCACACCGTTGTTTTCAAACAGGCGCAACTCTTTGTTGTCGAGTTGGAAGACGAGCGCATCTTGTCGCACGTTGTACTCGGAAAGCGGCATCACGTCGGCGGGATAGGACATGTTGACAATGCTGCCATTTTTGCGGCGGAATTGGGAAACGCCGATGTTCCGCAACGTGCCGTGAACGCCTTCTGTGCCGTTCAAACCAACAAAGACAACCTCGACCTGTTTCACCTTTTGCAGATAAAAACCGGGATAGCGGCGGTCAAAATGTTCCAGTGTCGTTTCAAAGTAGGTGCGCCCCGTATTCAACAGCCGCTCAAATGCCATCGGGAAGTGGTCGGCCATCGACAGTGATTGTTTCATCGGGGCCTTTTTTGTTTTACGACGCACGTAGTCAAGCGTGAAGTAGTCAATATCGAGCAACAATGCGTCTGCGCCCAACATGCCGTTGAGGTGACCAAAGCCATATTCGTACTTGATTTTCCGCAGGTCGCGTCCCGTTTCGGCACGATAGGCAACTTCCATCATCACGGCGACCTCGATTGCCATGTCCAGATAGCGGCGGGTGATGCGACGCGCCTCGCGTGCGAGGTTGTACCACATCGCGGAGGTGAACTCGCGACTCGTCAAAAATTCGAGATTTTCGCGGGCGTGCTGCTCCTGCATCTGGGAGAGAACGATGCGCTGTTCGGCGACCTCGACTCGTGCCTGAGCTTGCTGGACTTGTTGGGTGGCGACATCGCGGTATGCATCGGCCGAATTGATCTCGCGGTTAAGCCGATTCGCCTCCAAGTTGTGCGTGATGCGCGTCCGTTGGCGTGCCAAATCCTGCAACACATCGCTGCGATCTTTGTAATCTGTGTTGTAGTAACTGTAGTTCGAGATTCTCTGCTGCACCTCGTCATCTTCATCGACCGCTGCCGCCGAAGACCACGCTTGCAGATGGGTCAATTCCAGCAATTCCCAACGCACGTTGGCAAAGTCGTTTGCCGCCTGCAATGCGTTTTGGTGCTGCACATCGGCGTAATCGGCATTTGCCTGCGCGACATCGACCCCTTCTTCCGCCTCATCCAAACCGCGCCGCTCTAACTCAACAGAGGCGGCGGCGAGATCGGCCTGTTGCGCCATTTGGTCTTCGCGTAGCTCCTCGTTTTCGGCCGTACTCTTGAACTGAATGTACATTTGCTCAACCTGAGCCGCATGCTGGGCGAAGTAGCGGCCAACGTTTTGCAAATGCTCAAAGCTGAACGGTGGAATGTGAATGCTCATTCCCAAGAAGTTGAGGTTGGCATTGAGCTTGGTCAACTGCATCCGAGTGTGTGCCAGAATCATGGCGAGGCGCGGGTTGTCATTATTTGCCTGACGGTTGCGGAAGACATTTTGAATGATCCCGCTAGCGCGATTGCGGAGTGGCGCAAACTTGGAATGGCGATAGAGCGGGGAGTTGTTGTCGATAGTGGCGAGGTTGTCGAGCCGCAGCACGTTTTCGTACTTCTCGCGTGCCACGCCGAATTTGTCAATGTTGTTACGTGCCGCACGATAGAGGCGGTCACCCCAATCGTTGTACAGTTCGCCCAAACGCATCCACAGATTGACCACTTCGACAACCTCGTTGAGGTAGCGATAGTTGAGCGTGCTAAGGTATTCGCTTTCTGCCTCTTCAAAGGAGCCAAGCGCGGCGTGGCAGTCGCCAATGCCCATCGGGATGACCCAGAAGTAGATGTGGGTGAGGTAGGCAATGGTGACAGTGTGGGTTGCCAAATAGCCCATCAGGAAGCCGAGATCGTCTGTTTGCTGGATAGTCTCGAAGAATCGGCCGAGATTGCTTGCTGCCCGTCGATCTAGCGTCACGCGCTGCATTTGCTGGCGGTCACCGATCATGGCGAACTGCTTTTCCGTCTTGCGCTGCTTGAACGCCTGCGCCGCGATTAGCCGTACGGGCTGCTTTTCGACATCGGCAAGTGTGGCAGCCTGGGCCGCAATCGTGTTTGTGCGCGGCTGGATTGTGCCAATGATAGGCGCTGTGAAGGTAGGGGCGTCTGTTCGCAGAATTGGTGAAAAGTCTGAAAAGGGCTGCCCAATTTCACGCACGTTGATGATGGGGAACAGGTTGTGCCGCTTCTCAAGTGCGGCAATGCGTTTGAGTGTGCTGCTGGCTATGTCGCGGTTGCCGCTGCGAATCTGCATTCCCGCCAACGAATTAAGCACCTTGACCTGCTGTTCATGGTCTTTTGAGCGTGCAAAAAGTTGCTGACTTTCTTCCATTGCGCTGAACGCCTCATCACGTTTGCCCGATCGCTCCTGTACGATGGCAAAATCATGAAAAAGGGCGGCCTGCAACTGGCTGTCTTCCGTTTTCGCAATAGTTTGTTCTAGCAACTCACCCGCTACCTCGAACTGTTTCTCCCTGATGAGCATTTCGATTTGGTCGAGCGCGAGACTGGCTTCTGCCACCTTGTCCTGAATGCCAACCGCTTCAAATTGGGCAAATTGGCGTTCGACTTGGGCGGGGAGTTTGACCCGTTGGGTGCGAAATTCGGCGGGAATTGTCGTGGCGGTGACGGGCGTTTTCTGTAGCATTTCGGCCGATTTCGCCACCAATCCATCAACCATATTCGCGTGGTCGAGTGCCGCCCACGTCAAATTTCCGACAACTTGGGCGGGGAGATTCGGCCGAATCACCTTGCTAATCAAGCCGCGCAGATGACGAAATTTTGCCAATGCCTTGCTGTATTTGCCGCGCATCAACATTCGATTGGCGACAGCAAGTTGTCGCTGTACTTTGCGCTCGAAGCGCGTTTCAGGCGTATCGACCTCGTATTGTGGGTTGCTCACCTCTTGGACAACGTCCACGACGAATGAGTACCGATTTTCAATAAAGTAGGCTGGTTGCATGTTGTTTCTCCAAATTGTTTGGTCTTGTACGGTTCGTTAAATAATGGGAATTGGCTTGCGGACTGTTATGGTAAAAGACGTTGGGTTGGGATGATTTCCGCTATGGACAAGAACCGCATCATATGCCACCTTGGAAAGCGCTTTTTTTACGGTGATGAAAACAACATTTTCTGTCTGAAATACAGGTCGAGTATTATGGGAAAGTCCGTAAAACCCTTTTTTGAAATTGAGGATATAAGGGCTTCTCGGTTTCCCCAAAGGGAGACAATGCTTCATCATTAGTTATTGCACGTACGTCTATTATTTTTGGCATAATAAATGAATGAAAATAGCAAAGCCAATGGCAGTTGTACAACAGTACATCACAAACCAAAAAGGCGTATGAAAATCAGAGCGGGAATGAAGTATCGGATTTTTCCGAACAAAGAACAGCAGCAAAAACTGGCTGTCCAGTTCAGGCATTCCCGTTTTGTCTACAATACCTACTTGGCGGTGAGGCATGACTACTACGCAGCGACGGGCAAGCGTTCCAACTACAACACCTGTGCCAATGACTTGCAGGTTTGGCTACATTGCGCTGGAAGATTTGTTCAGTTCGTGAAGCACAAGCAACATTGGAATCGTGGCGTCACCCATCAGGTAGACCGATGGTTCGCTAGTTCCAAGCTATGTTTCGCTTGCGATGCTAAACATCAAAAAATGAGTTTGTCCCTTCGTGAATGGCGTTGCACTCAGTGCGGAACCCTTCACGATAGAGATGAAAATGCCAGCCAAAATATCTTGGCTGAGTCCTTAAATACCCTCGGAGCGAGGGAAATGTACGCCCAAGAGATACGAGAATCGTTAGGCGCTCGGCTTGGGAAAGCCCAATTGTTTCAGCATTGGGTAGCTCATCCCATAATAGGCGGTTGTAAAGTTAAAACAGAAGGAATCTTGTCTGGATCTGCAAAGCGTAACAGTTGATACCCAATTCCAGCCAGCCCCGTCATCAGACCAGGTGTTGTTACACCAAGCGGAACACCGCATATGTACTCACCAAGATCCATTCTATGCACTATTTCAGTAAGGCATTGTCCGTATTGTTGTCGAACCTCTGGGATATGCGGAATGGCCTGCAAAACCAGTTCAAGATTGCCTAGCCCACCATGGCACAATGAATGATTGTGACCAGTACCTTGTGCTAATGTTGTTTCTGTGGCAATGCGTATCTCCTGACGAATCTCCGAGGTGTCATAGTATGGAAGCATCCCAATGCGTGCTAAACCAATGCCAGGCGCACCATGACACCATGCTGTCACACATGCAGGGAGA
>JBMZDF010000113.1:0-13774 GCA_049614105.1 Promineifilaceae bacterium (SeqCode) | reverse complement strand
CGCCGTCGTTGATCCGCATGTTGAAGCCGTTTGAGGGGGGCGAAAACTCGTCATTTTGATAGCTTGGGTCGGTCAAAAGCTCGTCTGCATAGGCGGCCATCTCCGCCATGAACGGGGCGATGAGGAAGTTGGCAGACACGCCTTTTGCCGTGCTGGTGTGCGCGGCCGAACCGTGCGCCGTAACTTTGACTTGTCCCACCCCTTTATGCGCGTAAACGGGAATTGACTCGGTTGGCTCAATAATCACGCCGTAGCGCGTTTCGCTTGCCGCCATCAGTTTCGACTCATCTGCAACCTGTCGCACGCCGTAGCCGCCTGTCTCTTCATCGGCCGCAACCACAACAAAAACAGGCTGCGTCAGCTTTGACAGATCAGCCTGTGCCGCAGCAATCATTGACGCCGCAATTTGTCCCTTCATATCACAAGACCCACGCCCGAACAGGCGTCCGTCGCGTACTTCGGGGTCAAATGCAGGCCATTGCTCTGGCTGTCCAGGAACGGTGTCGGAGTGGCCGAAGAAGGCGAGACCGCCTTTGCCCGACCCGCGCTGCCCGACGATATTTACCTTTTCGACCCCTTCTGGATCGATGTAGGTCAAACGCTCTGTCACAAAGCCGTTTTCATCCAGCCATGCCTGAATGTAGTCAGAGATAGGCCCGTTGCTTTGGTGGCTGACCGATTGAATGCGAATCATCGCTTTACTTAATTCAACTACATCATGTGTCATTGGATTTCTCACCTATGAATGATGGATGATTGTGCATCATTCATAACTCTGCGTTCACTGTTAATTATTACGATTTGCTCTGGTGTGTTGTTTGCAATTGCGTTGCGCGTTATCGGCCGATTTCCAGCACAATCATCGAGTGTGGGGGCAAATTGATCCGCGACCCATCACCAAACGTCTCGAATTGTAACGGCTGTTTTTCAACTTGCAGCATATCCTCATTATCCGCGTTAATCGCATCGGCGGCGAGTAGCCAGCCCTGTGCAGCGCCCTGAATCGGTAAATTGACAATCGCCTGTCGCGCATTGTCGATGTCGACGTTAAACAGAATCAGGCCCAGTCGATCCCCTTCGCGAAACGCATAAGCCTGTACAAATGGAACCTGTGTCTCATTGGCGATACGGTTGATAGGCGGCACAAGCATCGACTCGGATGTTGTTTCGCTAACCAACAGGTCGCCGCCGATTGCGCTGTTTGCCATCTGCATCGCGATATAGGTGGGTCTCGGCCGATAAGTTGCTTCAAGATCGCGCATGATGCCAAACAATCTCGCCCATTCGTTTGTCTTAAACGTGCGGGTGGAGAATTCGGTTAGCTCCCAAACCGCCTGATCACGAATGCCTAAGTCGCGTAAATAGCTCAACATCACGAGCGGCAGGCTGATTGCTGCGCCTTGACTGCTGAGAACGTCGTTACGAACGTCAAGCGGCAGGACGTTTTCAACCGCATGCAGGTTGATTTCGTAAATGGCGGGCCGGGTATCTGCCTCAAATCGTTCGAGACTTTGCGCCAGCAAGCTTTGATCGCCTTCTGATGCGTGTGCATAAAGTGGCTGGTAACGTTCCGCGTCGGTTGCAAACTTTTCAAGGACGCCATAATAAGGCGCAATCGCAATGGTGTCGTGGTTGTTGCTAAAGCGTTCAAGCTCTGATTGGCGTCCGGGCCAACGATATTGACCCCCAATGATGAGATTGAACCGATCTGCGTTGAAATACGCTGACTCACGCATCGCTGCGAAACGACGATTGGTGATTTCGGCCGATCGCACCCCACCACCAAAGGTCGCCCCCAAAAATGGGTCAGCCCCATGATTGCCGCCCCAAGTCTCATTGCCCCATTCCAAATGAATCACGTCAAATGCATCGGTCCACGGGTCAGGACGGCCCAACTGCGCCCGCAGTGCGCCATAAGGGTGCGCATTCGCGGGAGCGGCAAGATAGGCGACTAAGTTCTCCGCTTCCTCTTGTGTGAAGGTGGGGGGAATCACGTACCATGGCTCGGCGTCGACCAGTTCGGAAAAGAGTAGAAACTCGTGTAGTGAGTAAGTGAAAAAGAGGCCGACGCGCCGTTTAGGGCTGAAGCCTGTTGGCTTGTGTCCAAATTCGGCCGAAAGGACGTTATCCAAACTATTCGCCAAATTGCTTGCCCAAAAACGCACAATCCCCGGATTCATCGCCTGTGTTGTTTCGACCACACGGTCAGAAAAGCGGGTAGGTGACTCATATTCAGCCCGTCGCAGCGAAATATCATCAACCAGCATTTGCGCCCCGACGGGGAACAAATCGACACGCAAACGTGGTGCAACACCATCGATTTGTGGATCATCACCGACAAAGCTCAGATTAATTTCTGACCATTGATCGCTGATGTCGACCGTCTCATCTAAAAAGACAATGTCGTTCTCGCGTGAAATCAACACGCGCATTTGGTCTGTGCTGGCCTCTGTTGCTTTGGCCCAAATCGAGAAGTTCCATTCGCCGTTGAGTTGAATCAGCTTGCCCGCGTCAGGGTTATCTAACTGTGCAAATTGGTCCATCAAGCGGCTAAACGACGGCAGACCATCATCACGACGCACCAAACGGGCAGACTGCTCACCCGGGCTATCGGGGCGCACATCGTTTGGCTCCCCCAAGACCGTTTCATAGCGGTCGCCGATAAAGCCCGGCACGTTGCGTCGCACCATGATGGCAGCTTTGCCCAGAGCGGTTGGATCGTCCTCGCCGAGATAAAACACGAGCCGCTGTTCTTCATGGGTAAAGTCCGCAATTGTGCCTGTGCGTCCTGCGGCGGAACCTGTCAGAACTTCATACGTTGCGCCTGTCCAAAATTGCTCTGGTTGGCCGACGCCAGCCTCGTCATTGTTCCAGTCGGTGTTCCAAAAATCGTCCCGCGCTGGGACGCGATTGTTGTCTGCATCATCGGCCGCAATGAATATCATGTGGAATTCGGCCGCTTCAAAGCCCGGATTCGGCATGATATTTGTCATCAAAAACCCTGCCGCGTTCGTATTAAACTGCCCAATATTCAGCCCAAATCGCTTCACATCAGCTACCTGCACCTCATCGCGAACGGTCACAACCGCCGCATTGGGATCGGGCGTCGGCGATAAAACAGGCGTCGGGACAACTGTTTCGGCAGGGATTGGGGTATTGGTAGGTGGGACAACGATTGTCGCGACTGTCGATGAAGGTGTTATGATCGGGGTTGACAAACTAGTTGCCACAATGGGTGGCGTGGTGTTTGTCGGTGCTCCAGTTGGGTTTAATGTCGGTACAACTTGGGTGGATGGCGGAGCTGTTGGCGATGGCGCTTGCTGACAGCTAAACAGGGCAAGGGCAAGGAATAGTATGAACTTGTAGCGCATGTCTGTAATTGTAAGACAACTTGGCTCGTTGCCCATGTTGAAAATAGATTTCTCGGAGATCTTGGCAGGGTTTGTGCAATATGGGACAGTGTTATTTCCTGCGTCTCGCAGATTTTCTGCGCATTTGCTTGTTTGTCGTTTGCCCGATTAATGGTGGTTTGAGTACAACGTTGCTGTGGTTCAATATGCGCTTAATGCCAGGGAATTCTTTTTCGGGTAAATCGGGGGTGATGCGTTGCCAGAAAGCCAATTCGGCCGAACCAATCCCGAACCTCTCCCCCAATCCTTCTTTTTGCACTGCCCGCGCAAAGTGGCCCACTATGTTTTTGCGCTCTGTATCCTGCCAATAAAATTCTACATAACGCTCCAGCTCGAACCATGCGATATAACGGATGACAAACTGACAGTCCCGCGCCGTCAGCGCCCCCATTTTCTGCCAATCGCTCAGGTCGCTTTTCAACGTCTTATTCAACTTATCCAAAATCGTCAGCATCGCTTCAAAGTTGCCTTCCTGCAAAAATTGCGATTGGGGTGCGCCCCTCAGAGTATAAAGATATAGCTGTGATTGTGTCCGCGTCAGGGCAACATAAAATAACCGTCGCTCTTCCTCAATGTGTGAATCAAAGTTATTTTGCGCGGCAAACGTTTCTGTAAAAGGCATAACACCCTGATTGCAATCAGGAATGATCACAATTGGCCACTCTAACCCCTTTGCCTGATGAATCGTTGACAGGATGATTCCTTCTTCACGTGCCTGCTTGTCACGCCCAACCTTTTGAGCCGCCAGTTCGCGAATGTGGCCCATGAATTCGAGCAGTGTTCCCTTGTCTTGAGCATACTCAATAAACGAATTGACGCTCACGGCGCGACCTTCGCCAAGTTGAATAGAGGAGGTACTGTCGCGCAAAAACTGATCATACTCCATGCGAAAATTGAGCGATTTTAGCGTTTGATAGGCGCTTTCGTTGAGGTTGTTTGCGAGCCAGTCGATGTCGTCTGAAAATTGTTCGAGTTTGTCGCGTAGATAATCTTTGCCGATACGGTCGGCGTGCTGTTGCAGCGCGTCCGCAAGGGTGAGTTTGCCGTTCATGACGGCCCGTGGAATTGATTGTCGGATCTCGCGGTTGAGGTATCGTTTCGGCCGATTATGCACCCGTCCCCACGCTTCTATCCACAGTTCTTTTTGCTTTTCCCCCAACGGTTTGCCCGCCTTAATCCGATCCTCTAACCATGCCAATCGACAATAGTCAATCAGCACCTTAATCTCAGCCCGCTCATAAAATGGTTTGCTGACCCAATATGGTAGCTCGGCCGCGATCAACTTTTGCTCAATCGGGGGGGTCTGTGCATGAAGCCGTACCAGTACCGCCATGCTGTTTAATGGATGCTTATTTTGCTGGAGTGTTTTAACCTGCGACACAATGCTATCTGCCATCGTTGAAATGGACGGCGCTGTGTGGAGTTGAACCTTTCCATCAAAGCCCTTTGTCAAATTGAGCCGCTTTTTCTGACGCTGTTTGTTTTGTTCAATGACACGGTTTGCCAACACAAGCGGCGCGGCTGGACAGCGGAAATTGTCGCTGATGATGTAACGTTGTGCTGTATATCGTTTTGGAAAGTCAAGAATATAGCTTGGAGCTGCACCGCGCCATTCATAAATCGTCTGATCATCATCCCCAATCGCCATATAGTTGCGATGTGGCTCGGTAATTAAGTCGAGCAGTTCAGACTGCACAAGGTTGACATCCTGAAACTCATCAACCAGTATGCAATCATAGCGATCCTGCACCATGGTCAGCAGTTCTTCATGCTGGTGCAGTAGCTCCCACCCTTTCATCAGCATATCGTCAAAGCCGATCCACCCGTTAAACTGACGCACCTGTTCATAGAGTTGATACAACGGCAGATACCATTCGAGTGTGTCGCTAGGTGCTTTGGCCTGTTTTGCCAGCTTCTTGGCGTTGATAGGCAACTGTACGCTGTTAAGATCGGCGTAGCGCAGGTTTGCCTTGCACGAGCCTACATAATCAAGAAAATCTTGCCGATCCATGCCAAATATTTCGCGCCGATAGTGTACATTCTGTTTGCTAGCTTCTCCAATCGCCAAATTGAGAATGTACTGGTCAAGTCGCGTTAGCTGGATGTCGCGTTTGGGTGCTTCAATCAGCCGCTTGTTCTGTGCCTGTCGTACAATGTCAAACCCTAGCGCGTGCAATGTCGATGCCTTCACCTGATGACAATGGGCATATTCGCCCAACAACTGACGTAAATCACGCTCGTTCATTTTGCCAAATGAGGTTGCCAAGATGCGCGATGGCTCAAAAACAGATTCACGCACCAGCCGCTCAATACGTCGCACCATTGCGGTCGTTTTCCCCGCGCCCGCAACGGCAAATACAAGTGCTGGCCCTTCATTATGTTGCACAACCGCCTGCTGTTGATCAGTTAACTCAATACTCATTGCGCTCAAGTATAGCCCGTTCATCCCCTATTCAACCGTAACGGTTAGTAGAACAAATGCTTTATATCATGTGCGACTCCTTTTAGGATGCAAACAACGTGTTCAGCTAAAAACAAAAACGCCCAACATTATGTTGAGCGTTTTTATTGGAAAATAGTTTCTGTTGAGTTGCTAGTGATATCGGCTGCCGAACAGTGCTGAAATACCTGCCAAGATAATGAACCCAGGCCACACTTGACCCCAATCCCAGCTAAACAAGAAAATACAGGCAACAAAAAGCGGGAACAACGATCCAGTTAATTTGTTAGTTACTTCTTGCGAGACGCCACCATCGCGCTGCATTGCGCGGAAAGCTTCTGACCATGATGCGGCAACGGGAATCAAAATGAAGAGTGCCCACCAATTGTCAATATGGAACTCAGTGTAGTTGACGAATAGGAAAACGATGCCGACTACAATGAGAATAACACCACCGACCCAACTATTGTTCTGTTCGGCCGGTTCTAACATATCTTTTTCTGCTTGTTTCAAATCTTCCACGTGAATACCTCCGAGCTGTGTTTCGTTTATCAACTTATGAACTGATGGCTATACGTGACAGGCTAGAAAAAGTTTTGAGTCTTTTGTGTTTTCTGTATGAGTGAAGAAATGGCGCCCTCCCAAATCGATCTGCTCCCTCTGCTCCCTCAGAGGAGATTAGGTGGGGTTTTGGCGTAATAAGAAATAAAAGAAACGGATAACGGATAATGCATAATTGATAATTACCAATTGGTCAGCCATGGCGAACCGCCTTCATTGGTAATTATTCGTTATCCGTTATTCATTATCAATTTTACTTAGAGGCTGTTGTCCGCCTCTCTCCCGCCATCATGAGGCCAAGCTCTTCAACGGAGGTGGTTGCGTTGTCAACGACGCCCATAATTTCACCGTCAAACATAACGGCAATGCGATCGGAAAGGCTACGAACCTCATCGAGGTCTTCGGAGATGAGCAGGGTGGCAAGCCCTTCGGCACGCTGTTCTAGCAGTTGGCTGTGAATATATTCGATTGCGCCAATGTCAACGCCTCGCGTTGGCTGGGCCGCAATGAGCATACGCGGCTTGCGCGATAGTTCTCGCGCCATCACGACTTTTTGGATGTTGCCACCCGATAAGCTGCGCACTGGCGTTTCATGATTGGGTGTCTTGACGCGAAAATCGCGAATCATCTTTTTGGCGTGGTCGGTAATTGTCTTGAAATTGAGGAAGAAGCCGTTGCTAAATGGACTGCGCACGTGGTCCTGTAGAATTAGGTTTTCGGCAACGGTGAAATCTTTGACAACGCCGTCGTACATGCGCTCTTCTGGGATGTAGGAGAGGCCTTTTTCAAGTCGTTCATAGGGGGCAAGTTTATCGGCCGAATTCCCCTCAAAAATAACCGTGCCTGTTTCGGCCGATTGCAACCCCGCAATCACCTCAGCCAGCTCCTTCTGCCCATTCCCCGATACGCCCGCAACGCCCATAATCTCGCCGCTGCGCACTTCCAGATTAACCTTTTTGAGACGCTGATGCCCCTGCGAATCAGTTAAGGTGACGTTGTCTAGTTTAAGCCGCACATCACCTGCTACCGAGTCCCCTTTATCGCGTTCAAAGGAGACTTCTCGGCCGACCATCATCTGTGCCAAATCAGCTTTATTGACATCCTTGGTCGCAACCGTTCCCGTCACACGCCCGTCGCGCAACACGGTCACTTTATCGGTGAGCGCAAAAATTTCGTGCAGTTTGTGCGAGATGAAGATGAGTGCATGCCCATCGGCCGCCATCTGCTTAAAAATCACAAATAGTTCATCGACCTCTTGCGGCGTCAAAACAGCGGTTGGCTCGTCAAGCACAAGCAGCGCCGCCCCACGATAGAGCGCCTTAACAATTTCGACGCGCTGCCGTTCGCCAACGGCCAAATCCGAAATAATTGATTGTGGATCGATATTAAGGTTGTACGTTTCGGCGAGCGTTCTAATCCGTTCAGAAACGCGCTCAAGATCAAGGCTTAGACCGCCATATCCTTGCAACCCCAACGCAACATTCTCCGCAACGGTTAGATTGTTCACCAGCATGAAGTGCTGATGAATCATGCCGATGCCGTAGTTGATTGAATCGGTTGGGTTCCCAATGCGGATCGGCTTGCCATTTAGCAGAATCTGCCCGCCATCTGGTTGATAAAGCCCGTACAGGATTTTCATCAACGTGCTTTTGCCTGCGCCGTTTTCGCCAAGCAGCGCGTGGATTTCACCCGTTTGAACTTCAAAGTTCACGTTGTCATTCGCCAAAACGCCAGGGAACTTCTTGACGATTCCCTCCATTTTGAGCGATTCAATGCGTGGCAGGCCAGAGGGGAGCAGGTTCTTCTGATCGGACATAGTGGGAAAGGGGGATACTCAGTATTTCAGTAGGTCAAACCGACCTACTGAAATACCAAAATACTAAAAAACTAACTTACTTAATCGTAACAGTGATGTCGCCAGCCGCGATGCCAGCTTCGGCCGCTTCGGCCGCTGCAACAGCATCTGCATCAAGGCCACCTTGGTACACCATCGTCAAACCGCCGTTTTCCAACGTTAGCTTATACGCCGTGCCGCCATACTCGCCAGCTTGGTGCTTGGTGATGATGTCCAGCATGATTGTGTCCCAGTCGTAAAGCTGTGTTGCCACAACAATTTCTGGAGCAAGCGGGCTTTGGTCAGACTGTGTACCCATCCAAGGCACGCCAGCTTCGCTTGCAACGCCAATTGCGCCCACAACCTGCTGTGCTGAACCTGTTAAGATGTCAGCGCCTGCGCCGATGTGAACGTTTGCGGCTTCTGCTGCCAATGCGGTATCACCAAATGAGCCAGTGTAAGAAATGTTGACAACCACGTCTGAATTGGTGGCGGTTGCGCCTTGCACAAACCCATCGATGTAAAGTTTCGCATCGCCAGCTTCAACAGGACCCACAACGCCAATAACGCCAGCTTCTGAAAGGCTTGCTGCCAGAACGCCGTTGACATAGCCGCCTTCTTCAGCACGTGCTTCGTAGGCGAATACATTTTCTAGCCCTGCATCTGCACCAAAGTCGATGGCTGTCCCGTAGGCAAAGCTGGTTTCTGGGAAGTCAGGTGCGATTTCAAACAGCGAGCTGCCGTATTGTGTGCCGTGTGCGATGACAAGGTTGAACCCATCGGCCGCATAGTCGCGCAACGCTGCGGCGGCATCTGTTACGTTGAACATCCCTTCGGTGAAGGCGATCTCAACAACTGCCTCACCACCTGCCGCATCTTGAATACGCAGCAGCGAATCAAAGATCGATTGGCTCCATGCAAGGTCAGTGGTTGCGCTTGGCATCACAATCGCGATGCGGATTGGGTCGATATCGACCATCATTGCATCTTCTTCCATTGCCATGCTTTCTTCTGAAACGACAACCGCCGCCGCAGAGAAGGCGTCAATTGCACCAGACGCAACGCCTGCGCCTGCGGTTTCGCCAGCTTGAACCGCATCAGCGTCCAAACCATCTTTGTAGTCCATGACCAAACCGCCGTTGTCCAACGTCAGTTTGTAAGCGGTTCCGCCCATGTTGCCTGATTGGTGCTTGGCGATCATGTCGCGCAGAGTTGGTTCCCAATCGTACAGTTGGCTTGAAACAACAATGTCTGGTGCAAGCGGCGACTGGTCAGATTGTGTCCCCATCCAAGGAACGCCGGCTTCTTTGGCGACGTTGATCGCACCGACAACTTGCTGTGCCGATCCAGTCAAAACGTCAGCGCCAGCATCGATGTGGACATTGGCTGCTTCGGCCGCAAGCGCCGTATCGCCAAATGAGCCAGTGTAAGAAACGTTCACAACAACATCTGGATTGGTCGCTTTTGCACCTGCCACAAACCCGTCAATGTACAGTTTTGCATCACCCGCTTCAACAGGTCCAACAACACCAATGACGCCAGATTCTGACAAACTAGCCGCCATAACACCATTAACATAACCACCTTCTTCAGCACGTGCTTCGTAGGCGAATACATTTTCTAGTCCTGCGTCTGCACCAAAGTCAACCGCAGTGCCGTAGGCAAAGCTGGTGTCTGGGAAGTCGGGTGCGATTTCAAACAGTGAACTGCCGTACTGTGTGCCGTGTGCGATGATGAGGTTGTACCCATCGGCCGCATAGTCGCGCAACGCTGCGGCTGCATCCGTGACGTTGAACATGCCTTCGGTATAGGCGATTTCAACGACATCAGCGCCAGATTCTTCCTGAATACGAATCAGTGCGTCATAAACTGACTGACTCCATGCCAGGTCGGTGATTGCGCTAGGCATAACAACCGCGATGCGGATTGGCTCGATAGACCCTGCAACCATGACCTCGTCGGAGGCCATCGCTTCATCGCCGTCAGCATCTGAGGCCATTGCTTCATCGCCGTCAGCATCTGAGGCCATTGCTTCGTCGCCATCAGCATCTGAGGCCATTACTTCATCGCCTTCGCTGCTGTTTTCGGCCGAATGTTCGGCATCATCATGTGATGTTGCTTCACCGTTACCATGCGGCTCTTCAACCTCGCCACCACAGGCAACTAACATGCCCATCATAAACAAAAATGTAAACAACAAAATCAATCTACGTTTCATTTGAATCTCCTCAATCTGAGATAAGGGGTTTGTTTTGCATCAGACCACAACGGCCCGAGCAACTTTCAGTTCCAATTCACGGCGTAGGAACAAATAAGTGGATTAAGAATAAAGCGAATCGAAAAATTTTGTATCCTGCTTGGTCTATTTCAATAATCATCCAAAACGCCCCAACGAGGCGTCTCTACAGGTTGTTGCTTCTAGCGCGTCTCCGCGAGAAGGGCTAATGACTGCGATCAAACGGCACGGTTAGCGCTGCTGGCGTTGCTGCTCGTCGGAATGGGAAGGCGAGTACGATGATTGTGAGCAAGTAGGGCATCATGACCGCAACATCGGATGGGATGTTTAGACCGAGCACTTGCGCCCATAGTTGGGTCGCGTTGACGAGACTAAACAGAATTGCGCCAGCCAGCACGCCCACAGGTCGCCAACTGCCAAAATAGACAAGGGCGACCGCAATAAAGCCGAGGCCGTTGGTTAGATTCTCTTGAAATAGGTTGAGCAGTGAAATTGAGAGCGATGCGCCTGCGATGCCGGCCATCATGCCGCCAAACGTGACGGTTGCATAGCGCACCCGCGCCACGCTGACGCCGAGCGTATCGGCCGCCTGCGGATTTTGTCCAACGGCACGAATGTTCAACCCATAGCCCGTTTTGTTGAGAAACCACCATGCGGCAGGAACCAGCGCAAACGCGATATAAACAAGGACATTGTGACCGAGGAAAATCTCGCCCACGACAGGCACTTCGCTCAGGCAAAAGTTTGTCTCAGGCGTTCCGCCGCCCAGACAGAAGTGCAGCAGTGGAAACCCGTCGATCCCTTCAACGCCGCCAAGCAAGACTTTGAACAACAGACTAGATGCGCCTAAGCCAAAGAGATAGAAGCCGATGCCGCTAATCCCCTGTTCGGCCTGTAGGGTGACCGACACAAACGCCATCGCAAGCCCCATCGCCGCGCCAACGCCTGCGGCGGCCAAAATGCCGAGCATGAGGCTGCCTGAGATAAAGACCGCATAGAAGCCAAAGAATGCGCCCATCAGCATCATGCCCTCAACGCCGAGGTTGAGAACGCCAGAGCGCTGGGCGAACATTTCGCCGATTGCTGCATAGAGATAAGGGGTTGCCAGCCGAATGCCTGAATGGGCGATGCCGATGATAATGGCTAGGAAGCTGAGTTCTTCGTTCATGCCTGTACCTCTGCGTTTCTGTCTGCTGCGATTTCTTTGTCGTTGTCATTGACGTCTACGCGCCGTGCAGCGCGGCGGCGGGTCCACAGCTCGCTGCTGACAACAAAGAGGATGACGATGCCGATAATCGTTGTGGTGAGAACTTGGGGAACCTGAACGGCACGTTGCATTTTGTCGCCGCCCACCAGCAGACCGCCAAACAGGATAGAGGACGGAATTGCGCCTAGCGGATGCAGTTTGCCGAAAAGGGCGACAACGATGCCTGAGAACCCGTATCCGGCCGAAACAGCCAGTGGCTCAAACATGCGATGGTGCAAACCGAGAATTTCAACCGAGCCTGCTAAGCCAGCAAACGCGCCGCTTAAGGCCAGCGAGAAAACGGTGTAGAACTTGACGTTGATACCTGCGTAGCGTGCTGCATGTGGGTTTAGGCCCACGGCGCGAATGCGATAGCCGATGGTGGTGCGCCAGAGCAAGACGTAAACCAAGATTGCCATCACAATTGCAAAAATAAACCCGATGTGTAGTCGGGTTGGCTCAATCAGTAGACCATAAATCTCTTTGCTGGCCCCTTCTAGGCCGAGATCCTTTGAAGATTCGGTAAACCCCCACGATTTAGCGATGTCGGTGAAACGGGGCAGGTCAATAATTTTGGGCAAACGGGCTGAGTGGGGAATGTTTGTGCCTGCGGCAACCTCGGCCGGATCAATCATCGGACCGCGCAACAGGAAAAAACCAACCTGAATCGCGATCTGATTCATCATAATCGTGCTCAGGATCTCGTTGACGTTCAAACGTGCCTTGAGCAAACCAGGAATCCCGCCCCAAACCGCACCCGCAAACGAGCCGGCAAGCAGGCAGATGATGACGACTAGGAAAGGCGGGAGCGTTTCGCCTAGCTGTACACCTAAATAGGTTGTGAGCAAAGCACCAACAATAAGCTGCCCTTCAGCACCAATGTTGATTACTTTGGCGCGGAAGGCAATCACGATGCCAAGCCCCACCAGCAGAAGCGGGGTTGCTTTCACAAGCGTATCGGCAAGGCCATTTTTATTCGCAAATGCGCCGCTGAACATCGCACGATAAGCGTCGATGGGGTTAGCGCCGAGCAGTAACAAAATAAATGCGCCTATGATAAGCGCACCAATGACCGCGATTATGGGCAAAAATGTGTCAATAATTTGGGCTAGAGCGAACCGTCTCTTCATCAATTCTCCTCAGTTCAGAACTAGTCAAAGACTCTACCCTACACTTGCGTTTTTCGCGAATAAATAGCGAGTTTGTTCAGGTACTTTTGAATGAGCAAGTAGATTGGGTGGGCTGCGCAAGTTTTAAGCAGGATACAACAGGGTTCGATCAATAAACCTCAGAGGTTTTTATGCACAAACTAGAGTAGGTGATGATAAACCTCTGAGGTTTTCATCATTGGGGGGATGTTAGCAGTCGTTTGTTGGGTGTGTTAGTACCTTCTTGACCCGTTTGTTGAACTTACTGCGTGGGATTTTGACCTGTCGCTGGCAGGTTGTGCATTCAAGGCCAATATCAACCCCAAGGCGCGTTACTTTCCAAATATAGCCACCGCAAGGGTGCTGCTTTCGCATTTGTACCAAACTACCGAGTTCAACTTGCACAATCATGTTGTCATTATAATCGAAATGAGTTGGTTACGTGCAAATTGATGCGACGTATGGGAAGATCCATAGCATGTGGTTACGATTTTTTGTCGTCCGATTTTTTCACTGGCTGCTTTGGGCGCTGGGTGGTCAGTTACAGGTGACAGGGGTAGAAAAGCTCCCGGCCGAAGGCGCTTACTTGCTGGTTACTAACCACATGAGCATTGCTGATTCCCCCATAATGCTGATCTCCTTGCCACCTGAACAGCTAACGCACTTTTGGATCGCAGACAAATGGAAAACGCTGCCCGTTTTTGGCTATTGGGCAAGCCAACTTGGCGGCATTTTTATCAAGCGGGACATTGTAGACCGCCGCGCAATTCGGGAGGCGGTCAACTTGCTCAAGTCGGGACAGGTTGTGGGTCTTGCGCCAGAGGCCACGCGCAGCCCCATTGGGCAACTGATAAAACCACGCAACGGGGCGGCTTATCTGGCTAAACAGGCAAATGTGC
>JBMZDF010000112.1:0-13867 GCA_049614105.1 Promineifilaceae bacterium (SeqCode) | reverse complement strand
CTTCGACAAGCTCAGTCTACGTTATCGTCTCTAACCCATTTGAAACACACCCATTAATAAGCCGTCCTTCTAGATTTTACTAATCTTGCATTTTATATTGAAAATTTATCCAATCTATGGATAATTAGGGAACTATGGGACGCAAAAGTTTAGCAACAGAACGAACATCACAAATACTCGATGCATTTGAAACCTGTATCGTGCGTCATGGGCTTGAAGGCGCAACGCTTCAGCGTATTGCCAACGAAGCGGGCATGCGTGTCAGCATGATCGATCACTACATTGGTAAACGGGACGCACTTGTAGAGGCGATGACCGCTCGCTTTTTCAAAACCTACAAGCGAGACACGGCCGCCTTTCTCGCTACGTTGCCAGTTGAAGATCGACTGACGCATTTACTCGATTTCTACTTTAGCGATGCCTCACTGCAATATCGTTCGCAGGACACAATCATCATGGGTGAACTGATGACGGTGAGCGAACGGGATGTGGCTGTGCGCGAACAGCTTATCGGAATTTATCGTTTAATTGAGTCGGGGTTTTATGATGTAATTCGTCAGCAGTATCCGCAGGTTTCGGCCGAAACTGCCGCCCAAACCGCCTACGCCTTAATGAGCCTATGGTATGGCAACAGTTCATTTATCTGGCTTGGGTTTGACCAAAAGCGGTTGACATGGGTGCGTCATTCGGCCGAACTGCTCGTCCAAACGCTCGACAAGGTTCACTAGAGAAAAGAGAAGAATCATATTTAGTAAGTCGGCAAATTAGCAGATCGGTGTTTTAGTTAGGGCAAGTTACCTTACTAGCATATTGACCTGCTAACTTGTTGAGCTACCCACCACTATGAACCCATTCAAATACTTATTCTTAATCGGTGCAATTTTGCTTGGCGCAATTGCAATGGTTTCAATGCTGATGTCAGGACAAGGCGCAATCTGGGATTGGCTGCCTTGGTTCGCATTTATTCCCGCCTACATGCTGCTCAACAACGTGATTGAAGATTACGGGCTTGGCAGTGCTTACACGTTGTGGGCTGGCGGAATTGTGATCCTCGTCGCGCTATTTGTCGTACTCTATGGCGAAAGCTGGGGCGAAGTCCTGACAAGCGGCCAATATATTGCGCTTGGCGTCACCGTTCTTGGTCTGCTCGGTCTAAGTTTAAGTCAACCCAACACAAAATAATTATGAGCATCCTTTACCTCTTAATTGCCATTATTCTTGGTTCGCTCGGCATGTTTGCGATTGTTTCCTCTGGCGATCCAAATGCCCCTTGGTGGATGAGCTGGGTGTCGTGGTTTATCTTCACACCCGCATTCTTCGCCCTGTTCCTCGCAATGGAATCGTTTGGTGTTGGCGGCACATTTGCGCTATGGGGCGCAGGAACAGCACTACTTGTCACAATTCAGGGCGTTCGCTGGGGGGACAATCTCTCTACTCAGCAAACAGCCTCAATCGCACTCACAATCATTGGCCTCATCTGGTTTGGACTGGGCGGCTAATTTAGTAAATTGTGGGTCGTAAAACGTGAGGAGTTATTTGCCCTTCACATTTCACTACCTACTTACCACTTTATTCCTCATGAGAATTACACCTCAACAACAAGGATTACTCCCCATCGCGGCGTACACAACGCAAGCTTGGTTTAACTGGGAACAAGAAGCCCTCTGGGGCAACAATTGGAACTTTGCAGGCATGGTTGACGACCTCGCCAACCCTGGCGACTATACAACGGTGCAAGTTGGCGTGCATCCGCTGTTTGTCACACGTGGTCACGATCATCGGCTGCGGGCGTTTCACAACATCTGCCGCCATCGCGGAACCCAATTGCTGCGAGCCAAAGGCAAATCAGAAAAGAATATTGTTTGTCCCTACCATAACTGGACCTACTCATTAAACGGCGCGTTGAAACGCATCCCTGAGCAAAAAACGCAGTTTGCAGGACAAGATATTGACATGGGGCAACTATGTCTATTCAAAGCCTCAGTCGAAACATGGCGCGAGATGGTTTTTGTTCATCCCGACCCCGATGCGCCTTCGCTCATGGAATATTTGGGCGATGTACCACATCATGTGGGGCCACATCAGGTGGACAAGCTAGTCGAACATGAGGAAATGTTCTACGTCAAAGACGTCAAGTGCAACTGGAAGATTCTGGTTGAAAACGCAATCGACGGCTATCACCTCGACCACCTGCACCCCGACACGCTGAACATGTACAACCACAAAAAACAGGTGAACCAACATGCTGGCAAACACTGGGTTTTCTGGGAACCGTTAGCGGATTGGTATTCGGCCGATATGAAAAACCTAGCCCCCTACGGCCTCATCGACCACATTCTGGCCGATAAACAGGGCGCATACCTCTACCACCTTTTCCCCAGTGTTCTCATCACCGAAACGGAAGGCTCTTGGTCAACGATGAACTTCAAACCAGTTGCCCCCGACCGCACCATTGTCGAGGTTCGGACACGTGTCATGCCAATGACCACCTCGCAATATTCCTCCCAGCAGCTAAAAAACTGGATGGCGTGGGGGCGACGTTTGACCAACCATCCTGCCAACGACGGGTCTGATGACAACATGGCGACTGAAGATGACCCACTCTACTCACAGGATTTTATGGAAGAGGATGTGTTTGCCTGTGAACAGCAGCAAAAAGCGATGTCATCACCCCTTTACACAACGGGGCCAGCGGCAAGAGATGAACAGTCGATTTTCCGTTTCCACGAGATAATCTTGCAAGATTGCCCGCTGGACAAATGGCCTGAACAACAGCGGAGGATGCAGTAATGCAGTTTAGTCAATTGCGCGTGGTAGCGCGACAGGATGAAATAGAAACCGCCTGTTCGATCTTTCTTGAGAAACCAAACGGGTTTGCTTACAAAGCAGGACAACACCTACCGATTCGTTTCTTTATCAACGGCAAAGAAGCGCGACGAACTTATACGCTGTCAAGTAGTCCGCACGATCCGTATTTGCAGATTACGGTCAAACGAGTCAAAGGCGGGCTTGTCTCAAACCATATCAATGACAGCATAAATGTAGGTGACATTGTGGAGGCGCGGCCACCCATCGGGCACATTTACGTTGCGCCGAACAAATACACTTATTGCACCTATTATCTATTTGCAGCAGGCAGCGGCGTCACGCCGATGTGGTCGATCGCCCGCACGGTGTTGGACATTGCGCCTTACGCCCACGTACGTCTCATCTATGGCAATCAAAGTGAGGATACGATTCTGTTTCGTAAAGAGATGGAAACCTTGCAACAGCACGTCGGCCAACGATTACAAATCACGCATGTCTTAAGCACACCAAAGAAGGCATCTTGGTCTGCGCTCTGGAGTAGCGATGTAATTAGTGATGCGCAGACGGGGCGCGTTGATGCTGAGGCGTTAAAACGATTTTTGGATGAAAATCGGCCGATTTCCCAAAATTGCGCCTACTACATCTGTGGCCCTGGCTCCATGAACACCACCCTGCAAGACGCGCTGCTCAAACTACAGGTTCCCAACGAAGATATTCATATCGAATATTTCAAAGCGCCTGAGAAAAAAGCCACAGCAGAAATAATTGGTGTTGCCGCCACGGCCACCGTCAACCTCAATCGCCGACAGCATTCTGTTGCCGTGCCGCGCGGCAGCACGGTGCTGCAAGCCTGTCTCGATGCGGGCATCGATGCGCCATATTCTTGCGAAGCAGGGATTTGTGCAACCTGTCGAGCGCAGCTAACCAAGGGAACGGTTCACATGGCATCCGCCCCTGCGCTTGAGGAAAAGGAGATTCAACAGGGTGCTATTTTAACCTGTCAGGCAATGGCAACTTCGGCCGAAATTAGCCTCTCCTTCAACTAACCATAACCCGTTGAACGGACTGTCTAGTCCGTTCATTCACACCCACTTCAACCAGAATCCTTAAACCGTTGAACGGACTGCCCAGTCCGTTCTTATCTTCCTTAAAACCCCAGCGCCACCCTCATCACATCTAAATCCGGCGCAACACCCGTCCATAATTCAAACGCCGTCGCACCCTGTCGCAACAACATTCCTAAACCATTTGACGCATCACAACCAGCCGCCTGCGCCTGACGCATCAGCTTTGTGTTGCTAGGGGTGTAGACCAAATCATAAACAAACGCACCAACAGGAAACGGCAGGTCATGCGGCCAAGGAGACATTTCAACCTTGGGCGTCATTCCTAGCGGCGTCGTGTTGACAATCAGCGGTGCGCTGGTTTCCAACTGGGCCAGTTCGCTCAACAAATGTGTCGTGGGCGGGGTCATCTTGTTGGCACGGATAAAGGGGTCGAACGAAGCGACAAGCTGCTCCGCTTGCTCTAACCGACGCGCCAACAATTTCACGTTCGCACCTCGTTTCAGCAACCCATAGACAACGGCCCGCGCCGACCCGCCCGCTCCCAACACGAGACAGTCGCGGCCTTCAAGCGCAACATTCAGCGCGTCTAAATCGCCGAGAAAGCCTGTCCAATCTGTATTGTCACCGAGCAAATGCGTTGTGACCTGCCCATCAGACGCCTCACGCTCAATCATGATCGTGTTGACTGCGCCAATGACCTGCGCCGCCTCAGACATCTGATCAAGGTAAGGCATAACCGCTTGTTTATGCGGGAGCGTGACGTTGACGCCGATAAAGCCGAGTGCGGCTAATCCGCTGATCCCTTCGGCAACTTGAGAAGGGGCAAGGGGCAGGCCGAGATAAACGAGATCAATTTCGGCCGAATGCGCCGCCGCATTGTGCATCGCAGGGCTAAACGTGTGCGACACAGGCCAACCCAACAAACCAACTAATTTTGTTTTACCTGAGATAGCCATCTATTCGTCCAGCCATTCCATTCTTGCACCAAGCTGCTGCATCGTTTCGACAAAGCCGGGGAAGCTGTCGGCAATACAGTTCGCCTCGCTGATCGTTGTCGGTGAATCTGCGATCAGTCCCGCAATTGAGAGCATCATGCCCAAACGGTGATCGTCGTGGCTATCAACCTCGGCCCCATGCAAACGCATCGGCCCCTCAATTTCAAACCCATCAGGATGCTCGTTCATGACCACGCCCATTTTGCCCAGCTCACGTGCCGTCATGCTGATGCGATCAACTTCCTTGACGCGCAATTCGGCCGCATCCGTCACAACGCTGCGCCCCATCGCTTGCGAAAGCGCCACGGCCAACACAGGAAACTCATCGATACCGCGCACGACAACAGGGCCGCTAATCGTTGCACCGTGCATTTCGCTAAAGTTTACAGTGACATCGGCCGCAGGCTCCCCACCAGTGATACGTTCATTGGTCAACGAGAATTCAGCCCCCAACGTTGCCAGCATTTCCAAAATGCCCGTGCGCGTCTCGTTTTGTCCACAATTTTCAATCGTGATTTCAGAGTGTGGCACAATTGCCGCCGCCACAATTGGGAACGCCGCGCTAGAAATGTCGGCAGGTACAACCAAATCAAGCGGCTGCAACGGCGACTGTGGTGGCGTGATGGTGATCACATTCTCGTCAACCGTCACATCAACCCCCATCGCCTTCAACATGCGTTCGGTATGGTCACGCCCTGGGCCAGGTTCGATAACCTGCGTGGTTCCATTTGCATACAGACCCGCCAGCAAAACGCAGCTTTTAATCTGAGCGCTGGCGACAGGCAGCGTATACGAAATGCCGTTGAGCGGTGTTGGCTCAACGTGCATAGGCGCTTTGCCGTCGGTGCTGCGAATATTTGCGCCCATATCAGCTAGCGGAATGGTGACACGCGCCATCGGCCGCGCACGCAATTGATCGCTACCGTCTAACACCGAGGGGAAACGTTGCCCCGCCATGATGCCAGCCAGAAGGCGGATGCAGGTTCCCGCATTGCGAGAATCCAGCGGTTCGTCAGAGGGTTGCAACCCATGCAGCCCCACGCCGTGAATCGTCAAATCCCATGCGGTGGGTGAACTCTCAACGACATCGATTTGAACCCCAAGCTGGCGAAAAATACCCAGCGTTGCGCGTGGATCGCCAGCAGGCAGCCAGCGGCGGACGTGGCTTACACCTTCCGCCAGCGACCCCAACATAATCGATCGGTGACTAACTGACTTGTCCCCTGGGACGGTAATCGTGCCGTTAAGCGGCGTTGTTTGTGGATAGACTCGAAGTTTACGTGCCATAAGTAGGATTGGATGAGTGAATAGTTGCGCAAAAGGCAACTATTCAGATCTGTTTGCTGCCTGCGATGGTGTAGGCAATTAGTAGGCGTCAAATCACGAAGGCTGTACAAATACAGCTAAAGGCCCAATTTTATAGCGTTTTAGAAGGGGGGCAATCGGACATTTCTGGCTAAATAAAATAATGTCTTTCAGTCATTTGTAAAGAAGCTAAAGCCACTTCTTGAACTGTTCATCGTTCGTCGCGGCTTGGAAAGCGACCTGCAATTTTGCAAAGTAGGCGTGCGCCTCGTGTAGATGCCCCTGTCGTCCAGCGTTTTCTAAGTTTCCAGCAACTTCTGCCAACTGTGTCGCGCCAAGTGAGGCGGCGCTGCCTTTGATAGTGTGCGCAACGTGGTAAGAGGTTTTTAGGTCGGCAGCCGCCAAGGCATTTGAAAGTTGTGTGAGTTGTTGGGTGCTATCCTCGACAAACATGGGGACCAGCATTTCCATCATCATTTCTGCATCCTCACCAAACTGGTCTTCTGCGATGCTGAAATCGATAACGGATGTTAGGATAGGTGTTTGAACGCTAACAGGGGCGTTTGCAAGTGATTGGGTTAGTTCGTGAACGCGGATTGGTTTGCTCATGTAATCATTCATTCCGACGGCTAAATAGCGTTCCCGATCCCCTTGTAGTGCGTTTGCGGTAAGGGCAATGATGTGTGGTCTATTTTCGGCCGAATAACTAGCTTGGATTTGCTTCGTTGTCTCGATACCATCCATTTCTGGCATTTGGACATCCATCAAAACCACATCATATCGCTGCCGTTCTAATGCTGCAAGCACTTCCAATCCATTCCCCGCCACGTCTACCCGATAGCCCAAACGAGAGAGCATACGGGTGGCGACCAGTTGATTCACACGATTATCTTCCGCCAACAAAATTTGCAGCGGGTGGCGTATTGCAAAGTCGCGATCATATTCAGTCGCTTCGGGATCTTGAGACACCTTGCGCAACTGGGGTTGTTCTGTAAACACGGTCGCCAGCGCGTTGAGCAGTTGAGACGGTTTGAGCGGTTTGTTCAGATAAGCGATCACGTCAAGCGTACGCGAGGCAAGTTCGGCACGCCCTGTCGAACTCAAAATGATAATTGGCAGATTTTTTATCTTCGGATCACGCTTGATCAAATTCGTCAGTTCAATCCCATCCACCTCAGGCATATGAACATCAAGCACCGCCACGTCAAACCGATTTGGATTGGTGAGCAACCCTAACGCATTCGTCGCGTTGTCCGCCTCCTCACACACCATCCCCCAAGATTGTGCATATCGGCGCAAAATCAGGCGATTGGTTGTGTTGTCATCCACAATCAACATGCGGCGGTTTGACAGTTCAAACTGCTCTGGCAGCACAGGAACTTTGGACGAATCGGTTGCTTTCACAACAATGTCAAAAATAAATTTAGACCCTAGCCCGACTTCACTTTCTACCCAAATATCGCCACCCATTAGCTGGCAAATACGTTTGCAAATGACAAGCCCCAACCCTGTTCCGCCGTAGCGTCGTGTAGTGGATGCATCAACCTGTGTAAACGCTTGGAACAGTTGCGACGCACGATGGGCAGGAATTCCAATCCCTGTATCGCGCACGGTGAAGGCCAGCCGCCAATTGTTATCTCCCAGTGCTTCTGGCTTCACCGTCACAACAACTTCACCCGTTTCTGTAAACTTGAGGGCATTGCTCAACAAATTCACTAGCACCTGCCGCAGACGTGTTGCGTCGCTCAAAATGGTGGCAGGGGTATCTTGCTCGATAAAATAGGCAAGATCGAGTCGCTTTTCACCTGCGGTTGTTGCAACCAGATCAAGCGCATCCTCAACACATTGGCGAATATCGAACGCGACCTCCTCTAGTTCCATTTTGCCCGCTTCAATTTTGGAGAAATCGAGAATTTCGTTGATGATGGTGAGCAGGTTTTCGCCCGCAACGCGGATGGTGGAGGCAAATTCTGCCTGCTCGGCCGAAAGGGTCGTATCCATCAACAACCCCGCCATACCGATAATCGCATTCATCGGCGTGCGGATCTCATGGCTCATATTTGCCAAGAATTGCGACTTGGCAACGTTGGCCTCCTCCGCATCCTGTTTTGCCTGCTGCAACGCAGCTAGCACCTGTCGCCGCTCCGAAATATCACGTTCGATTGCAATGAAGTTGGTAAGCGTCCCGCTGTCGTCATGAACGGGCTGCACCTCAATTGATACCCAATAAGGCGTACCGTCCTTACCATAATTAAGCAGTTCACAGTTAAACCCTTTCTGCTCATCCAAACAAGCACGCATATACGCAATTGTCTCGGGATCAGTTTCTGGGCCTTGCAGCAGTTCGCCAGGGCGACCACCCAACACTTCTAATCTAGAATAGCCAGTTAGCGCGGTAAAACTTTCATTGACCCACTCGATATACCCGCCTGAGTCGGTAATAACAACGATATTATCCGTTTTGCTGGCAACATATGAGAGCAGACGTAATTCATCCTGTCGCTCGTCGAGCGTTTTTTCTGCCTGCTGTCGCTCCAAGGCCGACCCAACCCAACGCGCCATCAAGGTCACAAAATCTTTTGCCGCTTGATCAAATGGGGGGTTATATGGATGCGGCGCAGCAAAAGCGAGCGTGCCGTAGACATCCCCATGCACATGAATCGGCGTACCGATGTATGCTTCTGTTGGCGTTGAACCGATGCCCGATATCGCTTGCCACTCTGATTCGCTGATCTTATCAATTGCCAGCACGCCTTCTTTTTGGAGCACAAATTGGCTCAGCGTACTGTCTAAATCAATCGCCGTATAGGGAATCGGCGCGGGGTTTAAGTCTGGGTTGGCGTCTGGGTGAAGACAAAAATTCTGGACAAAATAGCGTTGGTCAATGATACGGCTAACAACCCCATGTTCGAGGCCCAGCGCGTCGGTGGCAAGCAACAACGCGCCATTTAGCTGTTCATTGATAGGGAGCGAAGTATTCGCTGTAGCGCGAAAAAGCGTCTGCGTAAACTCAGCCCGTCGCTTGAGATCGCCCGTTCGCACCTCAACCAAGCGTTCCAGATCGGCGCGGGTAGCTTCGAGCTTTTGATTGGCCTCGTAAAGTTCGCGGCTCTTATCTTCAAGCAGCTTTTCGGCCGATTTTCGAGCCGTACGCTCTCGCTCAGCCCGTCGTTGCAAACGTCTAATTTGGCGGTCAAAATCACTCATGCAGGGTCAGTAACCTTTCGAGTTAGCACAAACTGTGTGTGGGTGTTGTCATCCGCAATATCGTGGCGTGTTAATGTGGCGTCTTGGTTGTAATGTTCAATGCAGCCAGTCAATAGACCTTCTGCAAAATCAGCAAAAGGTCTTGCGGAGCGATACACCATTGACATGCTATTGTCGTCTCTTTCTGTATCAAATGAGGGCAGTTCTGCGTCAGAATACAGCTTGCGGACTTCAATATGGATGTGGTTCTCAATCGTTTGTGCAAAATCAATTGAGTTGTCAATACCTTCAAAAAAGGTCGGAAATAGGGTGTAGAATCGGCCGAAAAGATGTTTGCCATACGTCTTGAGCAAATCAGGAATCGCAATCTCGGTTCGCTTGCTCAATTCAGTCACCAAGGCAACCATCTCCTGATAATCATAGGTTCCCACAGCGGTAAACGCCCCACCTGATTCAAGATCGGCATCGTCTAAAATATCATCTGCCATATCATCGCCAAACACCGTTTCAACCATTTCTAAAAACTCAGTAAATACAATTCCTTTCATCTTAGTTCCTGCGTGTGCGTTGAGGATTTGTTATTGGGCGCATTTTTATGAAATACGTCGTTCACACCTGTTCAATATAATGATTTGTGCGACTGTTAACGAGTATAGCATGGTCGCAATCGTGCGGAGTCAGCGCAGCGGCATGGCAAACAGATATTGGGGAAGCGTTTACATCGCTTTCTGATGAAGCAGGCGTGCGACTTCAGCAAGCAAGTTGTGTGAGCTAACAGGTTTGGTCAAAAAGCCGTCTGGCTCGGCCGAACGCGCTTGAACCACGTCCGCCTCGTCTCCTGTGCCAGTCATCATAATCACAGGGATATGGGCCAAGGTGTCGCTAGCCCGCATTGCTTCGAGCAATTCCATACCGTCCATATTCGGCATCGAGACATCGGTAATGACCAAATCATGCGGCTCATCTTCTAAAACCTCAAGCGCTTCCTCACCATCACCCGCAAGCGTGACTTGGTATCCCGCCTTTTGCAGAATATGACGCGCAACGTGTTGAATCACACGTGTATCATCAACAACTAAAATCGAACTGTCCAACATAATTCCCGCTCCTGCGAGGTATTTCTTCAATAATCGCGACTTTAGCAAACGCTACGTGTGCAAGTCCCAAACAATAACAAGCGATAGAAAGACTAGATTACTTAAATGTGGCGAGTGCGGCTTCGGCCGAATGAGACATCTCAAACACCCGATCAAACTTGGTCAAACTGATAATCCGCTTGGCAGCTTCCTGCTTAGGCCAAACCAACTTGACATCACCACCCACCTTGCGCGACGATTTAAGCACGCTCACCAAAACGGCCATGCCAGCACTATCCAGGAAATCCGTTTCAGAAAGATCGATGATAAAACGGCTGACCCCTTCATCCTGTAATCCTTTTAACTGCGTTCGCAATTTGGGCGAGGTGAATGCGTCAATACGTTTTGTCAAATAGATTGTCACGGTTCGGATAATATGTTCTTTAATTGGAAATTCCATCGTAATAATTCCTACAGCGCATAAGGCGCAAAATTGTGCATGATTACCAACGTTTAATAAGACGCCAGCGATTGCCATTTGTCACTGATTGGTAAGTCACTTCATTCATTAGTTGCTCAATTAAAAATAAGCCATACCCGCGAATCTGCCCGTTTTCAAGGTCGGGCGTTTCGACAAGGTTTGGTTCAAACGGAACGCCTTGATCAGAGACAATCGCAACGAATTCGCGCCGCTTGAGCGTTAGGTCAAACTCGATTTTGCCATCATCGCGCCCTTCATATGCATGATCGATTACGTTTGTCACAATCTCATGAACGGCCAGCTTAATGACGTACCGATCGGACTCTGGCTCTGGGAAGTTTTTTGCATTCAACAGGAACGTGTCAAGAGTATCACCCAACGTCTCTAGTTGATCAAATCGTGCAGCAAGGACAAACGTGGTTGTTAATGGTCGTAACCAGATCATACGTCTCCTTTTAACACCATAATCGTTTCGTCGTCATCTTGCTCTGTATCGCCACTATGTTTTTTGATCGCATCAGCAAGAATGGTGAGCAGATTTTCGGCCGATTCCGTCCGATTATCTTCAATCATCCGCATCAGTCGTTCGTACCCAAACATCTCCCCATTCGGATCTCGCGCCTCAGGGAAACCATCGCTTGCCACAACCAAGATGTCGCCTTCATCTAAGGCAATATTGTGATCTTCCGACATGCACCAAGGCAAAATCCCCAGCGCCGTCCCATCAGCCTCAAGCATGATCGCTTTACCGTTCGCAGGGCAATAAATCACAGGCGAGTGTCCCGCGTTGGCATAGGAAAGTGTGCGAAACGCGCTGTCGTACTGCCCCACAAAAACCGTGGCGAACATTGAAACTTCGGTAAAGTTGTCATAAAGTGCCGTATTGGCACGATCAAGAATAGCGGCGGGCGTTGGTTCTTCTAAAAAACGCGCCGCACTACTAAGCGTCGCGTGGGACATTCCCATCAACATTGCGGCTGGCATCCCTTTGCCAGATACATCGCCGACGGAAAAGTACAGTTCGCCCTCCTCAGAAGGCAAATAGTCATAAAAATCGCCGCCTACCTCACGAGCAGGGCGTGACTGTGCGGCAATTTGCAAAAATGGGAGCTTGGGCGCTTCGGTTGGCAGCAGGTGCATTTGGACATCGTGTGCCAGCTCATATTCAGCTTTGCGCTTTGTCTGTTTAAGGATTTCTGCATGCAGCAGCGCGTTTTCAAACTGCGCAGCGACCTGTTGCGCAACGGCCGACAACAGCTTGCGATTTGGATAGGTAAAATCCCCGTCGCGTTTATTGGCTAACCCGATCAACGCTTCGATCGAGCCGCGTATCATGAGCGGGGCGACCAGAACGTTGTCAATTCCTTGGGGGAGCAGCATTTCGGCCGAACTTCGGTTAATAATCAGCTCTTGATCGTTCACCTGCACATTTAATAACCAGCTTTGCAAAATCTCATGGGGGATGTGTTTTCCCAAGCATTGGTAGACAGGCTGTGAAAACGCTTCGGGCATATCGGCCGCAACAAAAGCACAATCGCAGCCAAGCAGATGCGTAGCCTGTTGCAAAACTGTCTCGGTCAATTGTCTGATATCAAGTTTGTTGCGCGTTTTCTGCGTTAGCTCGACCATCGCCACAAGCTCATCTTGCCGATCAACAACCTCTTGGGTTAGCTGATCAATATCATGATTAAGGGCAACCAGTTGGGCAATTAACTGTGCCTCAGCCGCTAACCGTCGCTCGCTTAGGTCATCGCGGATACCACCTAGATGCAGATAGCCGATCACTTTGCGGCGGCGTTTGATGGGGGTGCGGATGTCAGGTTTGGGGTTGATTTCGGCCGATTTCGGCCAATATAAAAGCACACAATCCTCAACATCAGCTACGGCGTAACTGCTTGCGCCCGAACTTAACCAGACCTCAGCTAATGCCTCTAACTGTCGACGTTGTGCAACAATTGTTTGTTTAATTAACACGGGCTCCCTACCTATTTATGATGAATTTACCCAAAACAAGCAAATCCAGCATCAACATCTGCCACAATAAAAAACATCTGATTGAGATGGGTTAATTCAAAAATAATACGGGCTGATTCTCGCAGAGCACCAAGAGCGCAATCGCCGTTCTTTTCTTGATCGGTTACGTTAAATTTCCGCATATGTTTCGTCAATTCGCGCGGCGCTAAGCCTTACGCTGACCTTCTTACTTTGTATCACAAGCTAACATCAGCTTATTCTAGCGTTTGCATATATAAAATATACCAATCGACAATTTCATCAATTTTGTATGTTTTATTGATTGTTTGTAGATACCTTTTGTCGTTGGACTGTCGATTCCCATCATTATTGAGGCCTACAAAAGACTTAAATCATCCACAGGGAATACGATGTAAAGATAAAGCGCCGCTGGTTTTTGTCTCTATACAGCTTTATGGACACTTATTTTCTTGAAACGGCCTAACCTCAACGAAACATCAGCAGTTACATTTGCCCATTTACTATACTGAACTTCACTGACTTAAATAATAGGTAATTGCGCCTACGATCATTGCAGATCGGCTTCTAGCTGTCCACTAGATAGTGATGCAGGGCGTGGGGTATTGGTTTAGTTTCGGCCGAAATACACCAAATCAAGACCCGTTCATGCTATAATACCGAACTTGTGTTCGGACATTTAGCGCACAACCAATCACCTATGACAACTGATAAACCTTTCGATCTCCAAGCAAAATTTACCCCTATGGGAGACCAGCCCACCGCAATTGGGGGCCTTGTTGAAGCTGTTGAAAACGGCGAAAAGTTCATGACCCTACTCGGCGCAACGGGTACAGGCAAAACCTTTACTATGGCGAATATAATCGCTGAAACGGGCAAGCCAGCGCTGATTATGGCGCATAATAAAACGCTTGCCGCACAGCTTTTTAGTGAGAT